>CAMLNE010000154.1 GCA_946481265.1 uncultured Panacagrimonas sp.
CGCCTGGCCGAGCTGGTCGAGACGCACTTCGACGACCTGGTGCTCTTCGACATCCTCGACATGGGCGTGCCCATCGGCACGCTCGCGCCGCGCAAGGCGCGCGCGGTGGCGATGCTGCGCTACTACGCGGGCCTGACCGTCGCGCTGCACGGACAGACCATCGAGAACTCGCTGCCCGGCGAGGTGATGTCCTACACGCTCAAGGAACCCGTGGGCGTGGTCGGCGCGATCAATCCCTGGAACAGCCCGCTCGTGCTGTCGATCTGGAAAGTGGCACCGGCGCTGGCCGCGGGATGCACCGTCGTGCTCAAGCCCGCCGAGCAGGCGCCGCTGGCGCCGCTGCGCTTCGGCGCCCTGTGCCTGGAGGCGGGCGTTCCGCCCGGCGTGGTCAACGTGGTGCCCGGCCATCGCCCAGCCGGCGCGGCGCTGGCCGAGCACCCCGATGTCGACAAGATCGCGTTCACCGGGTCCACGGAAGTGGGCCAGTCGATCATCCGTGCCAGCGCCGCCAACGTGAAGCGGGTGTCGCTCGAGCTCGGCGGCAAGTCGCCCAACATCGTGTTTGCCGACGCCGACCTCGAGCGCGCGGTGCCGGCCGCCGCCATGGCGGTCTTCGCCAACTCCGGGCAGAACTGCCTGGCCGGTTCGCGGCTGTTCGTGCAGCGGCCGATCTACGCCGCGTTCATGGAGCGCCTGGCGGCCTTCGCGAAGGCGCTGCGCGTGGGCGACCCGCTGCTGCCCGAGACCCAGCTCGGACCCGTGGTCTCGCAGCAGCAGCTGGCGCGCATCTGCCACTACATCGAGCAGGGACGTGCCGCCGGTGCGCGCCTGCTGGCCGGCGGCGAGCGCCTGGCCGATCCGGTGCACGCGGCCGGCTACTTCATCGCGCCCACGGTCTTCGCCGATGTCACCGACGACATGGCGATCGCGCGCGAGGAGATCTTCGGCCCGGTGCTGTCTGCGCTGGCGTTCGACACCGAGGACGAGGTCATCCGCCGCGCCAATGCCACGAGCTACGGCCTGGGCTGCGGCGTGTGGACGCTGGACATCCACCGCGCGCACCGCGTGATGCGGCGGCTCAGGAACGGCACGGTCTGGGTCAACTGCTACAACCTGCTCGACGTCGCGATTCCCTTCGGCGGCTACAAGATGAGCGGCTACGGGCGCGAGTCCGGCGCCGAGCACGTCGAGGAATTCCTGAACACCAAGTCCGTGCTGATCTCGGTGCAGTGAGGAGTGCGTGAAGCGATGGATACGTTCGACTACGTGATCGTGGGTGGCGGCACCGCGGCGAGCATCCTGGCCTACCGTCTGGGCGAGCAGGGCCGCTCGGTCTGCGTGGTCGAGGCCGGCCCCGAGGATCGCAATCCCTACATCCGCATGCCGGTGGGATGGTTCAAGACACTCAAGGACCCGCGCGTCACCTGGCAGCTGCAGTACCAGGGCTCGGAGGGCACGCTCGGCCGCGTCACGCCGCTGGTCCAGGGCAAGGTGCTGGGCGGATCCAGCGCCGTGAACGGCGCGGTGTACAACCGCGGGCAGAAGGAGGACTTCGATACCTGGGCGCAGCTCGGCAACGCCGGCTGGAGCTACGCCGAGGTCCTGCCCTACTTCCGGAAAAGCGAGCGCCTCTACGGCGCCGGCGACGATCGCTTCCGCGGCCGCGAAGGCGCGATGCCGGTCAACCCGATCTCCTGGCGCACGGCGGTGGGCGAGACCTTCCTCGAAGGCGCCAAGTCGATCGGCATCCCCGAGAGCGCCGACTACAACGGCGAGGTGCAGACCGGCGTGAACTACACGCAGGGCAACGTCCTGCGTGGCCGCCGATGGAGCACGGCGCACGCGTTCCTGCACCCGGCGCGGCGCAAGTTCAATGTCCGCGTGCTGACCGACGCCACGGTCACGCGGGTGCTGCTCGACGGCAGGCGCGCGACCGGCGTGGCCTACCGGCAGGGCAGCGAATCGCAGACGCGCTCGATCGCCGCCTCGCGCGCGGTGGTGCTCTGCGCCGGCGCCATCGGCAGCCCCAAGCTGCTGCAGCTGTCCGGCATCGGGCCGGCGGCGGTGCTCGGCGCGGCCGGCATCCCGGTGCACAGCGCGCTCGAGGGTGTGGGCGAGAACCTGCGCGACCATTTCGTGCCGCGCGTGATCGTGCGCTGCAAGCCGCACGTGGTCAGCGTCAACGAGCGGGTCAAGGTCGCGGCGCTGTTCAAGGAAGTGCTGGCCTGGGCGGTCGGGCGGCCCAGCGTGCTGGCGATCAGCCCGGTGCTCATCTACGGCTTCTGGAAGTCGCGGCCGGAGCTGCTGCGCCCCGACATCGCGCTGTCGTACTTCCCGGCCAGCTACAAGCTGGGGATGATCGGCCACCTGGACGACAAGCCCGGCCTGACCTGCGGCGGCTTTCAGCTGCGCCCGGAGAGCACCGGATACGTGCGCGTGACCTCGGCCTCCGATCTCGACGCCCCGCAGATCCAGCCGAACTTCCTGGCGCACGCCACCGATCGCGAGATCGTGGTCGCGGCGCTCAAGTGCGCGCGATCGATCATGCGCTCGGTGCCCATGCAGCGCCTGGTCGAGTCCGAGATGCTGCCGGGCGACGCCGTGCAGAGCGACGACGAGTGGCTGCAGTACGCGCGCCAGTACGGCAGCACCGGCTATCACCCGGTCGGGACCTGCAAGATGGGCCCGGCCTCGGATCCGCTCGCGGTCGTCGATCCGCAGCTCAAGCTGCACGGCCACGAGCGTCTGTATGTCATGGACGCCTCCGTGATGCCGACCCTGATCTCGGCCAACACGGCGGCGGCGACGATGATGATCGCGGAGAAGGGCGCGGCGCTGCTGGTGGCGGCCACATGAAGACCCTCGACGCAAAGACCCCCGACGTGAAAGCGCCCGACGTGAACACCGATGCGGACCTGACCGACATCCTGGGCGAGACCTGCACGCAGTCGCCGTACGCGTATTTCGACGCCCTGCGATCGCGCGAGCCGGTGCACTGGAACGCGCGGCACCGCGCCTGGCTGGTGACCAGCCACGCGGCGGTGTCCGAAGGCCTGCGCGACGGACGGCTGCTGTCCAACCGGATGAAGAAGCTGCGCGAGAGCCTGGCGCCGGACAAGCAGGCAAGCGTGGGCCGCACCCTGCGCCTGCTCGAAGACTGGATGGTGTTCCAGGACAACCCCGATCACCGGCGCGTGCGCAGCGTGGTGCAGAAGACCTTCACGCCGCAGACCGTGCTGCGCCTGGAGCACGATATCCGCGCGCTGGCGCGCCAGCAGGTCGCGCTGCTGGGCCGGCGGCTGCAGGACGAGCCGGACAGGCCGATCGACCTGCTCAACGAGATCGCCTACGAGATCCCGGGGCCGATCATCTGCCGGATGCTGGGCGTCCCGGCCGAGGATCGCTACCAGTTCATCGAGTGGACCGAGGAGGTCTCCAGCGTCATCAGCGGATTCGCCGACGACCCCGAGCGCTACGAGAAGACCCACGCGGCCGTGTGCTCGCTCGAGGACTACCTGACGCGGATCATCGCCGAGGACCGCGTCGGCGAGGACAACCTGATGTCGCAGCTGGTGGCGGCCGAGGCCGACGGCGAGCGCCTGTCGCGCAGCGAGGTCATCGCCAGCGGCATCCTGCTGCTGTTCGCCGGCAACCGGACCACGTCGTGCATGATCGCCAACGGCGTGCGCGCGCTGGCCCTGCATCCGGACCAGCTCGAGCGGCTGCGCGCCGACCCGACCCTGGTCAACGCCGCCGTCGAGGAGATCCTGCGCTGGGAATCGCACACCAAGGCGACGGTGCGGATCGTGGGCGAGGACTTCGAGTGGCATGGCCAGCCGCTGCGCGCGGGGCAGCGCGTGTTCCTGTCGCCGCTGTCGGCCAACCGCGATCCGTCGGTGTTCGAGGATCCGACGCGGTTCGACATCCAGCGGCCCAACGCGAATCGCCACATCGCCTTCGGCACCGGCGTGCACCTGTGCCTGGGCATGTCGCTGGCACGGCTCGAACTGCGCATATTCTTCGCCGAGATGCTTGACACCCTGCCGATGCTGCGGCTGGTGGATCCGGACAGCCGGTGGGTGCCATCGATCGTGAGCCGCGTGCAGCGCGAGCTGTGGGTGACGGCGCGATAGCAGCGATGCAGGACCGGAAGGCGGACGCATGACGGCGGCGCAGCCCGCCCGGCGCTTTTGTTCGGTCCTGCGAATACCTGGAGCGGCATTGCGGACGGAGGAGGGGCAGATGACGACCGATACGAAGGGCGAGACAAAGGCAGATACGAAAGTCGGGACGAAAGTCGGGACGAAGGTCGGGACGAAGGTCGGGACGCAGGGCGGGACGCAGGGCGGGGTGGAACGCCACGACGTGGTGGTGATCGGGGCCGGCATCTCCGGCATGTACGCGCTGATCCGCCTGCGCGCGCTGGGATTCCGCGCGCGGGCATTCGAGGCCGGCAGCGACGTTGGCGGCACCTGGTACTGGAACCGCTACCCGGGCGCGCGCTTCGATTCGGAGAGCTACAGCTACGCGTTCTCGTTCGACCCGGAACTGCTCGAGGAGTGGAACTGGAGCGAGCATTTCGCCGCGCAGCCGGAGACCCATCGATACCTGCGCCGCGTCGCCGAGAAATACGATCTGCGTCGCGACATCGAGTTCAACACGCGGGTGTCCTCGGCCGAGTACCGTGACGCCGACGGCATCTGGGTGGTCACGACCGAGGCCGGCAAGCGGGTCGAGGCGCAGTTCGTGATGACCTGCATCGGCATCCTGTCGGCCCCGCACTTCCCGCCGACGCCGGGCCGGGAGGATTTCAAGGGACCCAGCTGGCACACCTCGCACTGGCCCAAGGAGCCGGTCGACCTGAGCGACAAGCGCGTCGCGGTGATCGGCACCGGCGCCACCGCGGTGCAGCTGATCACGGAGATCTCCAGCAACGTCGGGCATCTGACCGTCTTCCAGCGCACGGCCAACTACACCAAGCCGCTGCGCAATGCGCCGATCACCGAAGCCGAGCAGCGCGCGCTCAAGGATCGCTACCCGGAGATCTTCGGTCGCTGCAAGCAGACCTTCGGCGCCTTCCTCCACGACATCGACCCGCGTTCGATCTTCGAGCTGGATCCGCAGGCGCAGCGCGAGCATCTGGAGCGGCTGTGGAGCGAGCCGGGGTTCGGGTTCTGGCTGGGCAATTTCATGGACACCTTCACCGACCGCAAGGCCTGCGAGATCGTGTCCGAGTTCGTGCGCGGGAAGATCCGCGAGCGCGTGAAGGACCCGGCCGTCGCCGAGCTGCTTGCGCCCACCGACCATCCGTTCGGCACCAAGCGCGTGCCGCTGGAGAGCGGCTACTACGAGGCGTTCAACCGGCCCAATGTCGAACTGGTGGACCTCAAGAAAACCCCGATCCAGCGCATCACCGCGACCGGGCTCGAGACCGCGCAGAAGGCCTACGAATTCGACGTGATCATCTACGCCACCGGCTTCGACGCGGTGACCGGTTCGTTCAACCGCATGACGATCCGTGGCCGCGACGGACAGCTGCTGAAGGACAAGTGGGCGGAAGGGCCCCAGACCCTGCTCGGCCTGCAGATCTCCGGCTTCCCGAACCTCTTCACGATCGTGGGACCGCACAACGCCGCGGCGTTCTGCAACATCCCGCGCTGCATCGAGCAGAACGTCGACTGGGTGTGCAGCGCGATCGCCCACCTGCGCACGGCGCAGCGCCGGTCGATCGAGGCCACACCCGAGGCCGAGGCCGAGTGGACCACGCACGTCAACGAGCAGGTCGGGGAGATGCTCATCGGCCAGACCGACTCCTGGTTCATGGGGTCCAACATCCCGGGCAAGAAGCGCGGTTTTCTAGCCTACTTCGGCGGCGCCCCGGCGTACCGGCTGCGCTGTGCGCAGAGCGTGGCCAAGGGCTACGAGGGCTTTCGCATCAGCTGAATCGGCGGCCGGGCGTGGCGCGTTCAGCGCCCGGTTATCGCCAGGCCTTATCTACGGGAGGGACGAACAAAAGCCGACCACAAGGGGCGCATCGCCGTGAGCAGGCGCATCCAGCACGACATCGAGCACCAGTACGGCACCGGCGAACCCCAGTTCGAACGCTCGATGGGGGGCTTCCTGGGCCCGTCGATCGTCGAAGGCAACCGCGTCACGCCCTACGACAACGGCGACCAGATCTTCCCCGCGATGCTCGACGCGATCGGTCGGGCGCGGGTGTCGATCACCTTCGAGACCTACATCTACTGGTCCGGCGAGATCGGGCGGCGGGTCGCCGAGGCGCTCGCCGAGCGGCGCCGCGCCGGCGTGCAGGTGCACGTGCTGATCGACTGGCTGGGCAGCGATCGCATCGACGCGGCCGTGCTCGAGACGCTGGACCGGGCCGGGGTGGAGGTACGCCGCTACCACCCGCTGCGCTGGTATTCGATCCATCGCATCAACAACCGCACGCATCGCAAACTGCTGATCGTCGACGGCAGCGTGGGCTTCACCGGTGGCGTGGGCATCGCCGACGCCTGGACCGGCCACGCGCAGGATCCCTCGCACTGGCGCGACACGCACTACCGCGTCGAGGGGCCGGTGGTGGCGCACATGCAGGCGGTGTTCCTCGCCAACTGGACCACCGTCAGCGGCAAGCTGCTGCACGGCGAGGCGTACTTCCCGGCACTGGAGCCGGCCGGACCGATGCGCGCGCAGGTGTTCAGCAGCTCGCCATCGAACGGCGCTGACACCATGCGCCTGATGTACCTGATGGCGCTCACCGCCGCGGAGCGATCGATTCGCCTGGCCAGTGCCTACTTCGTGCCGGACGAGCGCGCACTCGGCGCGCTGGTCGCGGCGCGCCGGCGCGGCGTACGCGTGCAGGTGATCACGCCGGGCCCGAATGTCGATGCGCGGACGGTGCGCTGGGCGTCGCGCGCGCGCTGGGGCCCGCTGCTGGAGGCCGGCGTGGAGATCCACGAGTTCCAGCCGACGATGTACCACCGCAAGGGGCTGATCATCGACGAGCGCTTCGTGTCGGTGGGCTCGACCAATTTTGATCCGCGTTCCTTCGGCCTCAACGACGAGGCCAACCTCAACGTGTACGACGTGGCGTTCGCCGAGCAGCAGGCCGCCTCGTTCGACCAGGACCTGCGGGATGCGCGGCGCGTGACCCTGGAGGAGTGGAAGCGCAGGCCCCTGGTGACGAAGGCCTGGGAGCAGGTGGCCTCGTGGCTGGGGCCCTTGTTGTGAGAGGCCTGTGTGCCGCTGGCCGAGCAGGGCGGCGGAGCGCCAGGCGAACCGGCCGCTCTGCCCGTTGCGCCTGCGGGTCTCTCCGCGACCAGAGCGGCGACTGGCGTTCGGTCCATCTCGCCCCGTCGTGCCTGCGCGCCTTCTTTCTTCGTTGCGTCTGCGGATCTCCCTCTCCGCCTTGCTATTGACGGGGATAGGGCAGGGGTGAGAGGCATCGCGGGTCGCGCGTGGCGCTGCTGCGATGGCGGCCTGCCCCTCTCTCCATCCGATGAAGCCGCACGGGGAGCGGGAGCCTCAACCGCGATCCATCATCAGCCGGTCCACGATCCTTCGATACCCCTGCGCGTTCGGGTGCACGCCGTCGCTCTGGAAATCGCGGCGCGTGAGCGCGCTGCCGAAGCCGCCGATGCACCGGACCCGCTTGCGCCGCGCGACCTGCGCGTACACCGGGTGGTCGAGCGCCGGGGCGAGCGGCAGGTAGGGCAGGGCCAGCAGCACTGCCGACGCGCCCGCGTCGCGGATCCGATCGATCGCGCGCTCGAGATTCTCCTGCAGCACGCGCGCGGGCTGACCGCGCAGCAGGTCGTTGCCGCCCGTGCACAGCAGCACCAGGTCGTAGTCGCTCCTCTTCTTCAGCAGCCCCGGAAGTCGATGCAGCAGGCCGGTGCTGAGCTCGCCGCTGATGCCCGCGTTGTCGACCGGAATGCCCAGCCGGCGCGCGAGCTGTGCGGGATAGCTGTCCTGCGGTGCGACGGCATAGCCGGCGGTGAGGCTGTTGCCGATGGCCAGGATGCGACGCGTATCGGCCGGTTCCAGCCACGAGGGCCGCTGCCGTTCGGCTGCACCGCCTCCGGGGGAGCGCGTGGGCCTGGGGGCCGATGCGTTGGCGGCGGAGCGGGCCATCCCGAAAGCTTCCTTCAGTCCCGTCCGGCTGCCCGCACGCCGGGAAGCGGAAAAGGACAGGCGTACCGGGTTGCAGCCGGCGGACGCACGATGCTCAGCGTCCTTGTTCGTCGCGGTCCGGTGGCGCGGATCCGGAGGGCTGGGCCGTGCCGCGCGGGTGCGCGGCCGGATTGCGCGTCTCGCGATCGAGCACCTCCTGCACGATGCGCGGATCGGTCGGCGTGCCACCCGCCTCGTCGTCGGTGCCCAGGGGTGCCGCGGCCGGGTCGCGCGCCGGCACCTTACTGCCGGTGCGGCCGCGATCGATGGCGTCGCGCAATTGCTCGGTGGTCGCGCCGGGGCGCGCAGGGGACGTGGGGGGCATGGCGGAAATCTCCATTGGCGGTTTTCGAAACAGTCTTCCGCAAACGCTTCCGCAAACGCCGGACCCGCCTGCCGGCCGGGCGCGCGCCGCGCGGGACGGGCGGGGGGACAACCGCGCCGGTCCAGGCAAATACAGCGGCCGCTCAAGCCCATACGTTTCGATAACGGTCGAACCATTGAACGGCTCTTTCATTTCCATATTATTCAAAACATGAACTCGATCACCGCCGTCAGCCGACTGGCCTCCCTCGCACAGGATTCCCGCCTCGCCGTGTTCCGGCTGCTGGTGCAGCGCGGTCCGGAGGGCCTGGCGGCCGGCGAGATCGCCGCCCGGCTCAAGATCGCGCCGGCCACGCTCTCGTTCCACCTCAAGGAACTGAGTCGCGCCGGCCTGCTCAAGTCGCGGCAGGACGGGCGATTCATCTACTACTCGCCCGACTTCAAGGCGATGCGGGCCCTGCTCGATTACCTCACCGAGAACTGCTGCGCGGAAAGCGCCTGCGCTCCCGGCGAGTGCCGTTGAACCTCATCCGGAGAACGCGCATGAACCGATTTCACGTCCACGTCTCGGTCCAGGATCTCGACCAGAGCATCCGCTTCTACTCGAAGCTGTTCGGTACCGGGCCATCGGTAACCCGGCCCGACTATGCGAAGTGGATGCTCGAAGACCCGCGCATCAACTTCGCGATCTCGCACAACCGGTGCGGCGCGAAGCTCGGCGTGAACCACCTTGGCCTGCAGGTCGACAGCGAGTCCGAACTGTCCGCGCTGGAATCCCGTTTCGCGCACGCCGGCCTGTCCGGCGTGCAGGAACACGGCGCGTCCTGCTGCTACGCGCGTTCCGACAAGACCTGGCTGCAGGATCCGCAGGGCATCGCCTGGGAGCACTTTCACACGCTCGGCAGCGCGCCGATGTTCGGCGGCCATGGGCCCGAGCTGCTGAACGCCGGCGGCGCCTGCGCTTCCACCGCTGCCGACGCGGGCGGCGCCTGCTGCACACCGGCGGCCGCGGCCCCCGCGGCGGAGAACCCGCGCTGTGGCCCCAAGGCGGCGCCCGGCTGCTGCGGCTGAGACGACGTGATGGAACCGCGCATGCTCGACCGCCTGTTCTCCTGCACCGCCAAGGCTGCCCCTCCCGTTCCGCAGCCGCATGCGCCGGCCGGCACCCTCGTGCTTCCAGGCGCTGCGTCGGCGCCTCGAGCAGTTGA
>CAMLNE010000155.1 GCA_946481265.1 uncultured Panacagrimonas sp.
CGAGTTCGGCGTCGAGGTGTCGAAGGACACCGAGGTGCGCGTATGGGACAGCAACGCCGAGCTGCGCTACATGGTGCTGCCGATGCGACCGGCCGGCACCGAGCACCTGGGCGAGGAGCAACTCGCCGAGCTGGTCACGCGCGACTCCATGATCGGTGTCGGCCAGCCGCGCACGGCCATCGGGAGCGCGCCGTGAACGGCGTGCACGACCTGGGTGGCATGCATGGCTTTGGCCCGATCGAACGCGAGGAGCACGAGCCTTATTTCCACCACGCCTGGGAAAAGCGCGTGTTCGGGATGTTCTTCGGCTGCTTCGCCACCGGCCACTTCAACCTCGACATGTTCCGGCATGCCATCGAGCAGATGGGCCCGGACTATTACCAGACCTCGTACTACGAGCACTGGCTGCACGGCATCGAAGCCCTGCTGATCGCCAACGGCACGCTGACCGCCGAACAGATCGCGCAGCGCATGCAAGCGCTCGAGGCAAAAGGGGAGACGCACTGATGCCCGCCCTTCCCGTCGAAATGGTGGATGGCCTGCTGCGCACCGGCGCCAGTGCACGGCTGCCGGACGCGGTGACACCGCGCTTCCGGGCCGGTGACACGGTGCTGGCGCGCAACGTCCATCCGGTCGGTCACACGCGCCTGCCGCGCTACATCCGCGGCAAGCACGGCACCATCCGCGCCGACCACGGCGTCTTCTCCTTTCCGGACACCGCGGCGCACGGCCTGGGGCACAAGGCGCAGCACCTGTACAGCGTGCGTTTCGCCGCGCGCGAGCTGTGGGGCGAACAGGCCGCGGAACAGGATTGCGTCTTCATCGACCTGTTCGACGACTACCTCGACGCCGATTCCGACGCGGCGGCGCCGGCCGCTCGCGGCAAGCCCGCAGCACGCTCCTCCGCGGCGAAGAAGGCCGGGGCCCGCCGATGAGCGCGCCCGATGCCCTGCCGCCGCTGGAGTCGATCCCGCGCGACGCCGAAGGCCCCGTGTTCCGCGAACCCTGGGAGGCGCAGGCCTTTGCCATGGTGGTGCAGCTCCACCGGAACCAGGTGTTCACCTGGAAGGAGTGGGCCGACGCACTGAGCCGGCAGATCGCCGCCGTGCGGCAGCGAGGCGAGCCGGACACCGGCGTCGACTACTACCGGCACTGGCTGTCCGCGCTCGAACAGCTGCTCGCCGACAAGGGCGTGGTGAGTGATACGGGACTGCGGCAGCGGCGCGAACACCTGCTCGCGCACTGGCCAAGCGGGCACGATCACGTGGCACGGCGCGACCCGGTGCTGGTGGCCTGATCGCGTGAAGAAACCGCCGGCATCGATCGGCGGATAAAAAAGAGTCAGGGGTGCGAGAGAGGAGAATGAGAACGATGCGCCTGGTGGAAGAAGAGGGCATGGGGACGCTGGAGGTCTTCGCGCTGTCGACCGAGGAGGACGAGCTGCGCGCGCTGCTGACGGAACTCTTCACCGAACACTGGCAGGAGATCCGGTTCGGCACGCTGATCCAGGGCGCGGTGTTCGAGATCGCGGCGCCGAACGCGCCGGAGAAGGTCTCCATGCTGGACGGCTACCTGACGGTGGATTTCGGCAGCTGGCATTTCCACCTGTGCATCGGCCCGCATCGCGGCACCACGGGTCAGCCGGTGAGTTCGGACCTCGCCCTGCACCGGCGCACGGCGCGGGCGGAGATGTACCGCATCGTCAACGGCGGTGCGCCCACGTCCTGGGGGCTGCGCCTGTTCAATGGCGCGGGCGAGCAGCAGATCACCGTCATGCTGCCCAACCCCTTCCTGTCCGACCACGGCATCCGCAGCAAGCCGGACTGGAACCGGCTGTTCGTGTGGGATGCCCTGCGCGCCCGTTACCTGAAGCTGGAGGCCGATCCGCGCGACCGCACGGCCAAGGCCTTCGTGCACGGCTGAGAGGCGGGCCGGGCACCGACCCGGCGGTGCAGGTGCGAAACCGCTCCGCTGGGCTCAGCCGAGCTCCGCGCGGCCGAGCTGCTGCATCAGCTGGTCGGTGGTCAGGGGGTGGAACGGCCCGCTGCGTGCGTCGCGGTAGAGCTTCTCCAGCACATGCCCCCGGCGGAACGTGCCGCCGCCGACCAGGCGCATGCCGATATCGACGACGCGGATCGCGTTCTCGGTGGACACCACCTTGGGGATCTCGAGCCAGCACAGGCGCCGCAGCGGATCCTCGGGAAGATCGCGACCCTCGTTCAGACGCGTAGCGGCCACCTCGATGCAATTGGCCGCGGCCTCGATCAGCACGCGCATCTCGCCGATGCCGACGTGCACGAGCGGCTGCTCGCTGAGCTTGACGTCGGCGGCCTCCGACACCGCGCCCAGGTGCTTGCGGCGCAGGATCGCCAGGGTCTCGTCGTAGGCCCGTCGCGCCAGGCCCAGGTAGATCGACGCGAAGCTCAAGGTCTGCCATTCGAGGTTGGCGAACAGGCCGGGCCGGAACGCCGCCGAGACCAGGTCGGCCTGCGGCACGAAGACATCCTCGAAGACCACCGTCTCGGTGCCCGATGCGCGCATGCCCAGCGCATCCCAGGTTTTCTCGATGCGCACGCCCCTGGCGGCGGCGGGACACACCAGCATCACCTCGCGCGCCGCGCGCTCCGCGTGGTCGGTCGGCAGCTCGCCGTCCGGGTTGGTGATGGTGGCGTTGAAGGTGTGGAAGTCCGCCGCCAGCGACAGCGTGCCCCAGCTCTTGCGCCCGCTGACGCGATAGCCGCCGCTGACCGGCACCGCCCGCGTATCGGCCAGGCCCATGACGCCGGCGCGCGTCTCGCTGTAGACGCCGTCGAACAGGTGGCCGTGGCGCGCCACCCCGGAGAAGAAGCGCGTCTGGTGTTCCGCGCTCCACATGCCGCGGAAGAAGCCGATCACGCCGAAGTGCATGTTGAAGCCGAGCGTGATGGCCGGGTCGCCGTAGGCCAGCAGTTCGACGCAGCGCGCGGTGGTGGCGATATCCGCGCCCCAGCCGCCATGGCGCTTGGGGATGTTGAGCCCCGGTAGGCCCAGCGCGCGGACCCGCGCCGCCATTTCCTGGGAAAACGAATTCTCCGCGTCGTGGCGCGGCCCGGCCGCGCGGAATTCGTCCGCGAGTTCGCGGCAGACCGCGAACGCCCGCTCCCGTTCGCTCGTGCTCATCTCGACGACGTGTACAGGTGCGGACATGCGTCTTCTCCCGGCTGGCGATCGCGCTCTTGGCCGCGGCCGGCGCATGGCTGGCGCGGATTTCCTTCGCACTGCAGCGGGACGGGCCTGCCGCCATTGAAGAAGGCGCGGCCCGTCGGCCTGCACCATGACAGCAGAGCGGAGGATGGCGACGCAATCAGGGCAGGCGCCTAGGGCCTGTCGCATGCGGACCGGAATCCCCACCGCAGGATCGGCCGGGCACGCCCCGAATGGACAGCGCGCATCGATTCTTCCAGATTCGATCCGGCCGGCCTCGACGGCGGCACATCCACAGCGACGGAGCCGACGACATGGGCAGGATGAGCGGAAAGGTGGTGATCATCACCGGCGCGGGATCCGGTGTCGGCCAGGCCGCGATGGTCCTCTTCGCGCGCGAAGGCGCCGAGGTGCTCGGCGTCTCGCGCACGCAGGCCAATCTCGAGCAGACCCTGGCGCAGGTGCAGCAGGCCGGCGGGCGCGGTTCGATCGTCGCAGCCGACCTGTCCGACGATGCGGCCTGTCGCCGGGTCGTGCAGGCGGCGATGGATCGGCACGGACGTATCGATAGCCTGGTGCATGCCGCCGGCGTGGGCTACAGCTGGGCGGAAAAGAGTCCGGGCACGATGGGCGATGTCCTCAACACCTCGCCGCAGGCCTGGGACGAGGTCATCGCCATCAACCTGAATTCCTGCTTCTACATGTGTCGTCACGTGGTGCCGGTGCTGATCGGGCAGGGGCAGGGCACGATCGTCAACGTGTCCAGCATCTCGGGCTACCAGGGCCTGGCCAGCGCGCACACCTACACCGCGGCCAAGGCCGGCGTGATCAACCTGACGCGCTCGCTGTGCGTCTCGTACGCCGCGCAGGGCATCCGCGCGAACTGCATCGCGCCCGGATTCATCGCCACCCCGATGGTCGCTTCGGTGCTCGACCTGTTCGACGACCCGGCCGTGGCCGAGCGCATCACGCCGATGAAGCGGCCGGGCACGGCGATGGAGATGGCCTATGGCTGCCTGTACCTGGCCAGCGACGAGTCCTCGTACTGCAACGGCACCGTGCTGACCATCGACGGTGGCACGACCGCGCGACAGTAGCGTCGATCCTGCTCCACGCTGCACCGGCTCGCGCCTGCCGGCGTGCTCGCCTACGCTCGCGATGTGCTGCCTTCGCGCAGCGCGCCCGATGGCCAAGCCGAGACTGCCATGATCAAGCTCGTGTACTGCCTTACCCGCCGCTCCGACATTCCCGCCGAGCGCTTCCACCGCTACTGGCTCGAGCAGCACGGCCCCAAGGTCGCCGCGCGAAAGTCCGCGCTGCGTGCGCTCAAGTACGTCCAGAGTCACACGGTGGCGCCGCAGCTCAACGACCTGCTGCAGGCGTCGCGCGGCATGCAGCCGCCCTACGACGGCATCACCGAGGTGTGGTGGGACAGCGCGCAGTCGCTGCAGGACGCCATCGCCACGCAAGAGGGCGCGCAGGCGATGAAGGACCTGCTCGACGACGAGTCCACGTTCATCGACTTCTCGACCTCGCGCCTGTTCGTCACCGAGGAACACGCGATCTTCTGAGGACCGCCGCGGTCGGGGCGCCTGGCAGGCCCTGGAGGTCTGGCCCGATTGCCGGCGATCGGATCCGCGCCGTTTCGAGCCAAGGCGTCTTGCGCCGCATGCGCTGCCGGTGGGCCCGCACGACGGCACTCAGGACACGGCGTTGCTGTGCAGCAGGCAGTAGACAAACGACTGCACGTTGCCGGACGGCGTCAGATGCGCCTCGCTCTCGTGCCGCACCAGGGTGAAGTCGTCGGCGAACGCCGCCTTGAGGCTGCGCGCGTCGTAGCGCCGGACAGGCAGGCCGCTGCACTGCGCGGGGCCGTCTTCGGCGAAGGTCGCGATGACCAGATACCCGCCGGGTGCGAGCGCGTGGCGCGCCGCCTGGACATAGGCCTGGCGGTCCGCCGCCTCGGTGAGGAAGTGGAACACCGCCCGGTCATGCCACAGCGCGTACTGCCGTGCGGGCAGGGCCGCGCGGGTGATATCGGCTTCGAGCCAGTGCACCGACTGCGCCTGGGCGCCGAGCCGGGTGCGCGCGACGGCGAGCGCGGCGGCCGAAAGGTCGAGGACCGTCAGCGCGCTGTAGCCATCGGCCAGCAGATCGTCGACCAGGGTGGACGCCCCGCCACCGACATCGATGATCGGCGCGGAACGCGCGATCCCGCTGCGTCGGATCAGGTCGAGCGAGCGGGCCGCCCGCGGCTGGAACCAGCTCAGCGAAGCGGCGTCACGCGTCGAGTACACCTGCTCCCAGTGGTCCCTGATCTCCATGCCGGCTCCATCGGACGCATCGTCTGCACGCAAGGCGGCGTGCGCGCACACCGAAGACGTGGTTCCGGCCTTCGGCCTCGTGCACCCCGCCATGCCGATACGCGGGGCGACCGCGGCTCGAAGCCATCATCACGTCGCCGCGCGCAAGGCCGCAAGCGCGCAGGTCAGCGGGTCGTCGCCGCGTCGCGATGCCGCCGGGCGTCTGCGCAACCGCGCCGTCCCCGGACGGCGCTCGCCGGCGGCAGGGACTCGAATCGGCGGATTCAGGCCTCCGCGGCCTTGCGGATGGCCATCACCGGACGATGCGCCTCGCACAGGCTGGCCGCCCCGGCGCCGCCGACATTCAGGTAGATGACCTCGTCGATCGCGCCCTGGTAGGCGGCCAGCCGCCGTGCGCACTGCGCCGGCGAGCCCGCGAAGGCGAGCCGGTCGACGACGGCATCGTCGATCTGCTCCATCGCCGCTTCGATCCGACCCTCCGGGACCAGGCGGGCGCAGGCGCTGGCCGCCTTGGAGAAGTCCTGCTCGCGAAGCAGGAAGTCGTAGTAGGGATGCGGGATCGGGTCGTAGAAGCTGCAGATCGCGGCCCTGATGCTGGTGCGCGCGCGCTCGAGATCCTCGTCGACGGCGACCAGGCCTCCCATCGGGTACTGCAACCCGGCGGGATCGCGATCGGCCGCCACCGCCGCGGCGACCGCCACCGGCCGGATGGCATCGCGGATGTACTCCGGCGAAAGCAGCACGCCCATGGCGACACCGTCGGCGACCGACGCTGCGACCTTGACCATCCGCGGACCCACGGCCGCCAGCCACACCGGGATGCGCGGGCGCAGCGGCGCGACCCGCGGCTCCCATCGCATGCGGTGGATCTTCCCGCGGTAATCGACGGCGCCCCCCAGCGGCGTGCCGACCATCTGTCGCAGCAGCTCGACGTACTCGCGCATCTTGGTCAGCGGGCGACCGGTCTCCAGTCCCTGGAAATGCTGGTTGATGTGCTGGTTCCCGGCGCCGACACCCAGCACCAGGCGACCGCCGGACAGCTCGTCCAGGTCGACCGCGCCCAGCCCCGTGATGAAGGGCGTATGGCCGTATGCGTTGAGGATGTAGGGGCCGAGCGTGATCCGGCTCGTGGCGGCGGCGATCGCGGCCAGCGGCACGAAGGCGCTTCGATACGCCTCCACGCAGTAGACGGCATCCATGCCCTCGGCCTCCGCGGTGCGCGCCGTCTCGACGATCTCGCTCAGAGGCACGCCCCCACCGACGAACAGCAGGCCCTGACGCACGTGGACTTCTCCGGTATTCCGCACAAGTTCGAGGCCAGTGCTTACGCGGCTCACCGGGGCTTGTCAAAACCGAGGTTCATCGCGGGCGAACAAGACCGGGTCCTTGCGAGGGCGAGCAAGCGACGTCCACGGCAGCATGCAGCGCATGCGTGCCCTGCATGCATGCGGCGACGCAAGGTGAACCCCAAGCCGGTGCGACATGGCGCGGCCCGACGCGCACGCGCTGCGCCCGGCGCGGTGGCGCAGGCGGTTCACGGGCCGGCATGGACCGGCTTGACCGTCGCCTTGATCCGACCTTGATCCGGCCTCGTTTCGACCGCTCCGGGGCGGCCGCGTCGCCGGGGATCAGGCCCAGGTATTGGCACTCCGCCCGAATCCATCGCGATAGGGACTGCCGACGCAGAACCGATGTCCGCCCGGCGCCTGCATCACCACCCATCCCTTCTTGCGAGACACCACGACAGCGCCCAGCTGCTCCAGGCGTTCGACCTCCGCATCGATCGCGTCGGTCTCGATATCGAGGTGTGCCCGCGCTTCATGCCGAACGCGCTGGATGATGACCTGCACCTCACCGGGCGCGGTGACGAGCTGGATGAACCGACCAGCCGGATCCGGGTCATCGGGCAGCGGATGGCCCAGCGCCGCACTCCAGAACCGGGCGTGCGACAGCAGGTCCTCGCCGGGGCAGTCGATGACGATGTTTCCCAGCCTGCTCTTGTGCATCGTGCGGGCCTCCTTCGGATACCGGACCACCGGGATCAGGCCGATCCGGAACATCGGTTGTCGTCGCCATCCGGGATGGGGATGGCGCCAGCGTTGCCGGGCGAGGGCGGCGCCTCATCGCCTGCGACCGGAAGTGTCCGCGCTGTCGGCCGCAGCCGCTGCTGCGTCCGTCCCCGCGTGTTCCTCGGCCTGTTGTTGCTGCTCACGTGCGATCCAGCCTTCGATCGCGCGGCGCGCGCGCCGCTCCTCGAGGTTTGCGCGGAGGACTTCCTGCCTCAGCACCCGGTAGAGCCCGATCATCACCGCGACCATCAACAGCGCAAACGGCAGTGCGGCGACCGTGATCAACGTCTGCAGCGCATCGAGGCCTCCCGCCACCAGCATCGCCCCGGCGATCAGCGTGATGGCGATACCCCAGGCGAGTTTGCGCCACAGCGACGGATCGCCGGCTGATTCGCTCGACATCGCGCCCAGGACCAGCACGGCGGAATCCGCCGAGGTCACGAAGAAGATCAGCAGCAGGACGATGCTCATGCCCGACAGCAGCGTGGACAGCGGCAGGGTGTCGTACATGTGGAACAGCACCGTCTCATAGCCGACGTCGAGCGCCCCGGCCATGTCCACCCCTCCGAACATCTGCGACCACAGGGCGGTGCCGCCGAAGGTGGAAAACCACGCGAAGGCGAGCAGTGCCGGCGCGACGACCACTCCGAGGACGAACTCGCGCACGGTGCGCCCGTAGGACACCCGCGCGATGAACGTCCCCACGAACGGGGACCAGGAGATCCACCAGGCCCAGTAGAAGATGGTCCAGTCGGCCACCCAGGTGCTGGCCGAGAACGGCGACATGCGCAGGCTCATTTCGACCACGTGGTCGAGGTAGCCGCCGACCGATGTGGTGAAGATGTCGAAGACGAAGCTGGTCGGACCGAGGAGTGCCACGGCCAGCAGCAGCAGTCCGGCCAGGGCGAGATTGAAGCTCGACAGCCATTTGATGCCGCGATCGACACCGCTGGCACTCGAGGCGGTGAACAGCACGAAACAGGTGGCCATCACGGCCAGCTGCGTGCCCAGGCCGCTGCGCAGGCCGAACACCCGGCCAAGGCCAGCGCTGATCTGCATGGCGCCAAAGCCCAGCGTCGTGGCGACACCGATCGCCGTGGCCACCACCGCGATGATGTTGACCAGCTTCCCCATCCAGCCGAGATGCCGGTCGCCGATCAGCGGCTGGAGCAGGTCGCTGATGAGGCCACGCCCGCCGCGGTTGTACTGGAACCAGGCGATCGCCAGTCCCATCAGCGCGTAGATCGCCCACGGATGCAGGCCCCAGTGGAAGAACGTGTAGCGCATCGCGGCGTTCGCGGCCTGCGGAGTCAGGGGGGCGATGCCCTCCGGCGGGCTGAGCAGGTGCGAGATCGGTTCCGCCGCGCCCCAGAAAACGAGGCCGATGCCCATGCCGGCAGCAAACAGCATCGAGAGCCATGCAAAGTTCGAGAACTCGGGTTCGGCGTCGCGTCCGCCGAGCCGGAGCCGCGCGGTCGGGCCGAAGGCCAGGTAGGCAAGAAACACCAGGGTGAGGAACACGATCAGCAGGTACAGCCAGCCGGCATGCTGAATGACCGCGGTCAGCGCCGCATCGCTTATCGCCTCGAACCGCCTCGGCGCCAGTCCCGCGACCGCGGCAAGTGCGGTCACCAGGAACAACGACATTCGGAGAACCATGCGTGTGCTCGGTGGATATTGCGCTGGTGCCGGGAGACCGGACCGGCCCGGTCAGTTGACTCGCCGATCCGACGGGCGGCCAGTGTGCCGGCTCGAGGTGCGGAAATCGCCGGTCTGCCGCGCCAGCTGCCGGTATGCGTTCCCGTCGAGCGCCATCGCGAATCTCCTGTCGGGGTCCAGGCCTGACCCACCCACGCGGGTCGGGATGACTTGCCAGGGCGCAGGGATCGTGCCAGTTCAGCGAAGCGGCGTCGCGCGTCGAGTACACCTGCTCCCAGTGATCCCCGATCTCCTTGCCGGCTCCATCGGACGCATCGCACGCAAGGCGGCGTTCGCGCACACCGACGGCGTGGTTCCGGCCTTCGGCCTCGTGCACCCCGCCATGCCGATACGCGGGGCGACC
>CAMLNE010000156.1 GCA_946481265.1 uncultured Panacagrimonas sp.
GACCCCCAAGGCGGGCGAGACGGCGCAGAAGCTCGCCGCGCGCCTGGCCCGCGCCAAGGCGCAGGCGGTCGCGACCGGGCGGCCGGACGCCTGCGTGCTGGGTTCCGACCAGGCCGCCTCCTGCATGAACCACCTCCTGGGCAAGCCCGGCACGCGTGAGGCGGCCTGCGAACAGCTCGCCTTCATGTCCGGGCGCAAGGTGCTCTTCGTCACCGCCCTGAGCCTGATCCATCCCGATCTGCCGCGTCCCCTGGCCGATGTCGACCTGACCCTGGTCAAGCTGCGCCGGCTCCACAGCGGCGACATCGAGCGCTATGTCGACGCCGAGCCCGCGTTCGACTGCGCCGGCAGCTTCAGGATGGAAGGGCTCGGCATCACGCTGTTCGACCAGATCGAATCGCGCGATCCGACCGGACTGATCGGCCTGCCGCTGATCGCAACCGCCCGCCTGCTGCGCAAGGCGGGCTACACCCTGCCCTGAAGCCAGCGAGGCAATTCGACCACGGATTCCACCAGCGCCATTGCACCGGCGGCAAGGATGCGCTCGGGCGCGTGGACACCGCACACCACCCCGACCATCGGCATGCCGATGGCATGAGCCATCGCGGCGTCGTACTCCGTGTCACCGACCATCAGCGCCCGCTCGACCGGTACGTCGAGCTCGTCGAGCAGTTCGCGCAGCATCAGCGGGTCGGGCTTGTTGGCGGTCTCGTCGGCCGTACGCGTGGCGGCGAACAGGGAGCGCAGCGCCGCGTGATGGCGCAGGGAGCGCTCCAGCCCGGGACGCGGCTTGCCGGTGGCCACGGCCAGGAGGAAGCCGCCCTCGGCCAGCTCGGCCAGCGACTGTTCCGCGCCGGTGAACAGCGGCGCCTCGGGGGTCGCCTTGCCGACGAACTTCGCGCGGTAGCTCATCAGCAGCCGGATCAGATCGTCGGTATCGATCTGGGGATAGAGCCTCTGCATGCCGTCGCTCAGCCCCAGACCGATCAGCTCGGCGATGGCGGCGTCCTCGCGCGGCGGCAGGTTCAGGTCGGCGATGGCGGCCTGCATGCTGCGCACGATCAGGCTCTCCGAGTTGGAGAGCGTGCCGTCCCAGTCGAAGATCACGAGGTCGTAGGGACGGCCCGCGGCTCTCATGGCGCGACCAGCGGCAGCGGCGTGGTGAATTCCTGGCTGCGACCGACGAACGAGAAGCCGAGCGTCTGCGCCTGGGGGTCGTAGGCGTACGCCTTGCCGGTGTTGGGATCGCGATATCGATCCGCCAGCCGCTTCACCTGGGCGCCGATGTTGGCCGCCGAGACGCCACGGCGCTTGAGTTCGAGCTGCAGGCCGACCATGCCCTGCAACGCGGCCAGGTTGCACTGCCGGCCAAGGTATTCGACGTTCATGCGACTGGCGTTCGTGCTCGCATGCAGGACCCGTCCCATCGGGTTGTAGAACCACTCGTACCAGCTCAGGCCCGAGCCGGAGGATGGAGCCTGCGCAGCCAGCTTGCGCGCCTGCTCAGCCACGGCGATGCAGCCCTCGCGCTCCAGTGCCAGCAGGTCCTGCAGATCCTCGTAGCTGCGGTGGGTGCTGTCGTTGCGCTTGACCATCAGCCGGTACCACCAGGATTCGGCATCGGGAAGCTTCCGGCGCAGGTCCGGGTTGGACGGATCCGTGACCTCGCCCCACATCTGCGCCTGTGCACGGAATTCCATGGCCAGGGCCCCGGCGAGGCTGCGCTCGGTCTCGTCCAGCGGCCGCAGGATCGACTCGACCGCCGCCAGACTCTCATCGCGCAGCTCGGGCAGGTCGCGAATCAGCTCCGAGGCGAGCAGCAGGTGCGCGGAGTACGCGCGCGAGGCGATCAGCTTGTCGATCAGCGCGACGTCGTGCGCGGCGAGCACGCGTCGCCACAGCGTGGCCGACTGCGCCAGCGCCTGCGTCGCCGGCCCGATCGCGCCCTCCTCCGCGGCCAGCGCCACGATCGACAGGTTCAGCAGCGCCACGCGCAGGGCGGTGGAGTCGGGCGGCACCGCGGTCGCGGCGCCCCGCGGATCGGAATAGCGGGGGTAGGCCTCGAGTTCGCGATAGCGCATCAGCAGCGGGCTCATGCGCAGCACCAGGGGGCCGAGTGCCTCGCGCTGCGCACGGCTGTTGCGCAGGCAGGAGTACGCACCCTCGCGGTTGCCGGCGCTGCACAGGGTCACGCCCTGCTCGTCGAACATGGCGAACGGGCGATCCAGTGCCTGGGCGTAGGTCTGCGCCGGGTCGCCGCCCTTGGCCACCGCCTGGGCGTGCGCGGCCAGTGCCGCCGCACCCCGCTCGTAGGCCGGCTCCTCGCCCGCGATCGGGAAGGCGAGCAGCGCCAGGAACAGGTTTTCCGCGTCCGGGACGGCCTCGGGCTTCGCCTCCAACACCGCGGCGGCATCCGGATCGAGCGGCTGGTCCCACCAGTTGTAGCCGATCCAGGCCAGCATCGGCATGGCGAACAAGACCAGAAACACCAGCCCCGGCTTGCGCCGCGGCGCGGCGGGCATCCGCAGGATTGGCCCGGCCATCAGCGCGCCCGCGGCCGGGAGGGCTGTGCGACCCCGGGCAGGCGACCGAGAACGTCGCGCAGCTCATCGGGCATCGCTGCACTCACCAGCAGTTTCGGGAACGCGCCGTCCGCTTTCAGCTTGAGCAGGTGCGAATGCAGGAACATGCGCTTGAGACCCTTGTCGCGCACCGCCTTGTCGAAGCCGCGCTCGCCGTACTTGCGATCGCCGGCCACCGGGTGCCCCAGGGCCAGCGCGTGGACGCGGATCTGGTGGGTTCGCCCCGAGAAGATCTGCACCTCGCACAGGGTGGCGTCGCGGTAGCGCGCCTGCGGCGAAAAGCGCGAGCGCGATGGCTTGCCGTCCTCGTCGTCGACGTCGGTGAAACGCTCGCCGGAGGCGAGCTGGGCCTTGACCAGCGCGGCGTCCACGTCGCGGTCCTCGCCCTTCCAGCGGCCAACCACCAGGGCGAAATAGCGCTTCTCGGTAGTGCCTTCCTTGAACGCCTTCTGCGCACGCAGCAGGGCCGCACGTGACTTGGCCAGCAGCAGCACGCCGCTGGTGTCGCGGTCGAGGCGGTGGCAGAGCTCGATGAACGGGTACTTGTCCCAGGCGCGCACCGACTCGATCACGCCGAAGGGCAGTCCGCTGCCACCGTGGCTGGCATAGCCGGCCGGCTTGTCCAGGGCCAGGTAATGCTCATCCTCGTGGATCACCGCGTCGCGCAGGCGCTTCAGGACCTCGTCGGGCGGGCGCACCGCCTCGCCCTTTTCGGCCATGCGGACCGGCGGGATGCGGACCTCGTCGCCCTCCTCGAGCTTCCTCTCGGGCTTGGCGCGGCCGCCGTTGATCCGCACCTGGCCGGAGCGCAAGAGCCTGTAAACGTGGGACTTGGGAACACCAGGCAACTCGCGCAGCAGGAAATTGTCGATCCGCTGACCGCTTTCACGGGCGCCTGCCTTGACATGGCGCACGCCGACGGGACTCTGTGGCAAAATGTTTGCACTCCGAGGCTTAGGTATATCTGCTACCGGAGTTCGTCACCCGGTGAAACGCGATTTGCGATGCGCCGCCCGTGATAGGAACAAACCACGATGGCTGCCAGCCTCCCGCGAGCGAAAACTAGATTAACCGCTACGCGGTCGGTTGGACACGCTGCGCGCATGCCCGGTCTTCCGGCGGCGGACGGCGGCCACCACCAGAAACCTGGGCTCCCACCAGGCTTCGGGTCACAACGACAAGACGCGATTGACGCGCCTACCCGTTCATCCCTTGGCCGGCGGTTGAGCTCTCAACCAGACCGTTACCACCATGAAACGCATCCTGATCAACGCGACGCAGCCGGAAGAGCTGCGCGTGGCCATCGTCGATGGCCAGAAGCTGCATGACCTCGACATCGAACTGGCATCCAAGGAACAGAAGAAAGGCAATCTCTACAAGGGTCGGATCACCAGGGTCGAGCAGTCGCTCGAAGCCTGCTTCGTCGAGTACGGCGCGGACCGCCATGGTTTCCTGCCGATCAAGGAGATCGCACGCAGCTGCGTGAACGGCCAGGGTTCGATCAAGGACCTGGTCCGCGAGGGCCTGGAACTGATCGTCCAGGTCGAGAAGGAAGAGCGCGGCAACAAGGGCGCCGCGCTGACCAGCTATGTCTCGCTGGCCGGCCGCTATCTCGTCCTGATGCCGAACAACCCGAAGGCCGGCGGCGTGTCGCGTCGGGCCGAAGGCGACGAGCGCGAGGAGGCCAAGGCGGCGCTCGACGCGCTGAACCTGCCCGACGGCATGGGCGTGATCGTGCGCTCCAACGGGGTCGGCCGTACCGCCGAAGAACTCCAGTGGGACGCCGACTACCTGGTCGAGATGTGGACGGCCATCGACAACGCCGCCCAGGATCAGCGGGCGCCGTTCCTGATCTACCAGGAAAACAACATCATCCTGCGCGCCCTGCGCGACTACCTGCGCCCTGACATCGGCGAGGTCCTGGTCGACAACCCCGAGATCTACGAACAGGCGCGCACCCACTTGGCGGCGGTGATGCCGCAGCATCTGAGCCGCCTCAAGCTGTACCGCGACGAGACGCCGCTGTTCTCGCGCTTCCAGATCGAAAGCCAGATCGAACTGGCGCACGAGCGCACCATCCGCCTGCCCTCGGGCGGCGCGATCGTGATCGACCGTACCGAGGCGCTGACCTCGATCGACATCAACTCGGCCAAGGCCACCAGCGGCGGCGGCATCGAGGAAACCGCCCTCAACACCAACCTGGAAGCGGCCGACGAGATCGCACGCCAGTTGCGCCTGCGCGACCTCGGCGGACTGATCGTGATCGATTTCATCGACATGAACAGCACGCGCAACCAGAAGGACGTGGAGAAGCGCCTCGAGCGCGCCTGCGAGTTCGACCGCGCGCGCATCCAGTTCGGCCGCCTGTCGCGCTTCGGCCTGCTGGAGCTGTCGCGTCAGCGCCTGCGTCCGAGCCTGGGGGAACATACCCAGATCGCCTGCCCGCGTTGCGAGGGCAGCGGCCAGATCCGCTCGGTCGAGTCGCTGGCGCTGTCGGTGCTGCGCCTGATCGAGGAAGAGGCGATGAAGGACCGCACCGCGCGCGTGATCGCGCAGCTGCCGGTCGATGTCGGCACGTTCCTGCTCAACGAGAAGCGCGCCCAGGTGCGCGAGATCGAGGGTCGCAACCGAGTCTCGATCAGCATCGTGCCCAACCCCACGATGCACACGCCGGCCTATGAGATCCGGCGCGTGCGCGGCGACCAGCTCAGCGTGGACGGCAACAATGGCGTCAGCCACGCGCTGGCCCAGAATTACGATGCCGATGCGCATGAGGACCTGGGCGCGCCCAAGCCGCCGCCCAAGCCGCCGCAGGAGCCGGCCGTGCAGCAGATCGTGCCCTCCACCCCGGCGCCGATCGTCGAACCGCCGGCACCCGCCCTGGCTCCGGTCATCACGCTGCAGCCGGTGGCGCCTGTCGGCTTCTGGGCTCGTCTGCTCTGGCTGTTCGGCTTCATGCCGCGCCCGCGCGAAGAGAAGCCCGTCAAGGCTGTGCCGGACAACGGCAAGCCGGGCCGCGACGACGCACGCCGGTCCCAGCGCAGCGAGGGCAGGCGTGACGGACAGCGCCGTGATGAAGGTCGGCGCGGCGATCGCCGGCCCGAGCGCGGCGAGTCGCGCCGCGACGGGCAACGGGATTCGGGCCGTGACCGCAGCGGTGCCAAGCAGCAACAACAGCAACAGCAGCTGCCGCGTCGTTCCGCTGAATCGGCGGCACCGGCGCACGAGGATCGGCCGCAGGGCGAGCGCAGCGCCCAATCGCAGCAGCGCAACACCCCGAAGCCGCCCCGGCCGCCGCGCACCGCGTCCGAAGGCGCCGCCGAGGACGGTGGCGATCAGCGCGAAACCCAGGCCGTCGCCGGCGGCGCCGCGGACGGCGGCGAGACCGGCGGGCAGCGTCGCGGTCGCCGCGGTCGCCGTGGCCGCGGGCGGGGCGAGCACAGCGAAGCCGCTTCGGCACAGGCCGAGCAGAACGCGCTTTCGGTCTCGCGCGATGCGCTGCCCGCGGACCTGGCTGCCGCGCTGGGTCGCGGTGTCGCGGCCGCTGCCGCCACCGCTGCGGTAGCCGACCTGGCGGCCGCGGCGAGCAGCACCGATGCACCGTCGTCGCCGGAGTCCGGATCGGTGGATCTGGCGCACGAAATGCCGGCCGCCCCCGAGCGTCGTGCGCCGGCGGACCTGGATGCGGTTACGCCGTCTTCCATTTCGTCCGACGCCCTGCCGGAACTGGCAGCGGCGACCGAACCGGCCGCCGCTGCGCCACTCGCCGTCGATCCGCCGGGCAGCTTCGTGCGCACGATGGAACTGCCGATCCGCGAGACCGACGAGGAAGTCCCGCCGCCTGTTGCGGTTTCTGCCGCCACCGCGCCGGTGGCCGAACCGGCCCCGGCCGTCGAATCCGGCCCGGCACCGGAGCCCGCCTCCCACCAGTTCGTCGGCCGCTTCGAGCAGGTCGAGACCCGCTTCCCGGCACCGCCGGCGGAGATGGAAACGGTCGAGCCGCAGGAGATGGAAGCCGTGGCACAGCCCGTCGAGGAAGCCGTCCTGGCCACACCGCTCGAAGCCCGGGCGGTGGTCGCACCGGCGGACCCGGCAGATCCGGTGCTTGAAGCGGCTGCCGATGCGGCTGTCGGCGCCACCGTCGACACGCCTGCCGAGGTGACGGTCGATACGACGATCGATGCGGCCGCCGATACGACGGCGGATACGACTGCGGATACGCCCGCCGCACTGGACCTCGAGCCGGTCGAGACTCGCCGCGACGCCTGATTCCCGTCGCGGCATGACAGCGGGGTGGCGCCGAAGGCGCCGCCCCGTGATCCGCCGCCGGTCGCCTGACACGGCCGGCGCTACGCCGGCGCTTCCCGGGCTGGAATGAAGACTGCAGGGTACGGGGTCCGATCACGATATTTCGTCGCGATGCGGAGTGGCCGGCCGGCGCATCACCCTCGCCGCCCGTCCGCCCCTACCTGTCAGAGGCCCGAATGGACGGCGATACAGTCAGCATGGGAACGCCACCCGCCGGCGAGACACCGATCTCGCGCCACCAGACCATCCTGCGCCAGCTCACCAGCTGGTCACCCGGCCTGCAGGCGGCGCTGATCCACGTCGACCTGCGCAACCTGCGCGACATCAACCGTCTTTCCGGCGTCGCCGAGGGCGATCGCCTGATCCGCCGCGTCGAGCAGGTGCTGCAGCACTGGAGCCAGGGACAGGCCATCACGGGCCGCCTGTGGAGCAACGAGTTCATCGCGGCCCGCGCCATCGATCACACGCAGAGCGCCAGTGAAGACGCCGCGCAGCTGCGCGACATGCTCAGCGAACTGCATTACGAGTCGGCCGTCGGCCCGGCACGGGTCGGCGTCTCGCTGGGCCTGTCGATCTACCGTCCCGGTGACGACTGGGCGCGCGTGATGGCGGAGGCCGGCCAGGCCTGCCTGCAGGCCAAGCGACGCGGCCTCAACCAGATCGCGCACTTCGGCAGCGGTCTGACCGAACAGCCGATCTACAGCCCGTCTGCGGTCACCGAATTCCGCAACCTGATGAAATCGGGCCGGCTGAGCCTGCATGCACAACCGGTCATGGACATCAGCGGCGACGAGCCGCGCCTGGCCAAGGCCGAGTTCCTGATCCGCATGGAACGCAATGGCGTGCACATGCCGCTGGCGGCCGGGATCATCGAGACGCTGGAGAACTACGGCCTGGCGTCGGAGCTCGACCGCTTCAGTTCCGCCTTCCTGCTCGACTGGCTCGATGCGCAACCCGATGTGCTCGGCCGCGTCCACGGCCTGTCGATGAACCTGTCCGGCGCCAGCCTGATCGACGGTCGCTTCATGGACGATCTATACCGCGACGTGAAGAACGCGCGCCTGCCCAAGGGCAAGCTCTGCTTCGAGATCACCGAAACCTCGGCAATCCAGCATCTGGATGTCGCGGCCGAGGTGATCAACGCGTTCAGGAGCATTGGCTGCTCCTTCAGCCTGGACGATTTCGGATCCGGCCTGTGCTCCTTCGGCTACCTGAATTCGCTGCCGGTGGACGAGGTGAAGATCGATGGCCGCTTCGTGCGCGACATCGCGCACAGTGCGGTCTCGCAGGAGATCACGCGCGCCATCCACCACGTGGCCAAGGTGACCGGCAAGAAGACCGTGGCCGAATTCGTCGACGACGCGCGCAAGCTCGAGGCGCTCAAGCGCATCGGCGTGGACTACGCGCAGGGCTGGCTGTTTTATCCGGCGGTGGCCCCCGAAAAGCTGCTGGAACTGCTCCCGCCCTGAAGCGGCTGCATACGCGGCGCACAGCAGACTTCATGCCGCAGATGTTCAGGCGCAGGCCAGCCTCGGCACGACAAAGTCCCCGATCCGCCCGCCTTGTCCTTGTCGTTCGAGAGCATGCCTCGTCCCCTCGTCTCGGTCGTGATCCCGGTCTACCAGGGATCCCGTTTCATCGCGCAGACGCTCGCATCGGTTCTCGACCAGACCTGGCCGGATCTCGAGATCATCGTGGTGGACGATGGGTCGACCGACGCCTCGGTCGATCGCATTCGCGCGTTCGCGGATTCCAGGATCCAGCTGGTGCAGGCCTGCAACGGCGGCGCCAGCCGCGCCCGCAACATCGGCTGGCAGCGCAGCCGGGGTGAGTTCATCCAGTTCCTGGACCACGACGACACCCTGCACCCACGCAAGATCGAGGTCCAGATCCACCGACTCATGGCGTCGGCCGACGGCTGCGTGGCCTGCGCGAGCTGGGAGAGCTTCGACATCCACGAGAGCGACTCGCGGCGCGTGCCGCAGCCGCTCTGGCGCGACGATGACCCCTTCGAATGGCTGCTGTCGGCGCGTGGCGGCGAAGGCATCATGCCCACCGGCGCGTGGCTCCTGCCGCGGACCGTTCTCGAGCGTGTGGACGGCTGGGACGAGACCCTCGAGCGCAATCCCGACGATGACGGCGAGTTCTTCTCCCGCGTCGTGCTGGCCAGCCGCCGCGTGCTGTTCTGCGAGGGCGCGGTCTTCTATTACCGCAACGCGGGAGCCGGCAACCTGCGCATGTCCCGCTCCGAGACCTCGGTGCGCTCGCTGTTCAGGACGCAGGAACTCTATGAGCAGAGGATGCGCGCCGTGGAGGACAGTCCGCGCGTGCGCAGCATCGCCGCATATGGCTACGCGAGCTTTCTCGAAATGATCTACCCGGAGTTTCCGGCCCTCTGCGCCGCGGCGACGAGCGCACTCGCCCGGCTGGACGCATGCGGCCACCGCTCGCCCGGCAGCCCCTCGTTCGCGCGCCTGGCGGATGCGATCGGCCTGCAGGCGGCGCTGCGTCTGCGCCGCGGTCTGCGCCTGCTGTTCGGGCGGCCGCTCCTGGGCGGTGCGTTCACCGCCCGCTCGATCAGGCGCAGGAAGATCGCCTTGAGGCGCCTGCTCTCGAGCTAGGGCCTGTTAACGCTATTTCGATCGCGGCGTTGCCCCCACAAATCCGGCCAG
>CAMLNE010000157.1 GCA_946481265.1 uncultured Panacagrimonas sp.
CGAGCATGCTGCCGGCATTGGTCGTGATCTGCTGCGCGCCGGAGCAGGTGGAGGATCAGTGGCCGCCGCGTGCCCTCGAGACCGCCGCACGCGCCGGTCGCTTCGCGGACGAGGGCTGGCGCCTGCGCAAGGATGGAGTCCGCTTCCGCGCCCACGTGCTGATCACGCGTCTGGACGACGCGCACGGCGCGCTGCGCGGATATTCCATGGTCACCCGTGATCTCACCGGGCGGCGCGAAGCCCAGGACCTGCTGCAGCGGAGCGAGGAACGCTTCCGCCTGCTGGTCGAGCACGTACAGGACTACGCGATCTTCATGCTCGGACCGCAGGGCCACGTGCTGAGCTGGAACGTCGGTGCGCAGAAAGCCAAGGGTTATCGCGCCGACGAGATCATCGGCCGCCATTTTTCCGTCTTCTACCCGCCGGAGGCCATTGCCAGCGGTTGGCCGGAGCGCGAGCTGGAGATCGCCGTGCGCGATGGGCGCATCGAGGACGAGGGGTGGCGCCTGCGCAAGGACGGCACCCGCTTCTGGGCCAGCGTGGTCATCACGGCGCTGTACGACCAGACCGGCGAGCACCGCGGCTTCGCCAAGGTGACGCGCGATCTGACCGACCGCCGGCGCATCCGTGCCCTGGAGGACGAGGGCCGCCAGATGACGACATTCCTGGCCATGCTGGGCCACGAGCTGCGCAATCCGCTGGCTCCCATCAGCAACGCCTTGTCGATCATGCAGGTGGTGGATATCGAGGCGCAGCCACTGCGGCTGGCACGCGATGTCATCGGCCGCCAGCTCGGGCAGATCACGCGCCTGGTCGACGATCTGCTCGACCTGGGGCGGATCACCGGCGGCAAGATCCGCATCGAGTTCCGCCCGGTGAACCTGCGCGAGGTCGTGGCGCAGGCGGTCGAGGCGACCGATCCCCAGGTGCAGGCGGGCCGGCACGAGCTCGAGCAGGTGCTGCCGACCGAGGATCTCTGGGTCATGGGCGATCGGGTGCGCCTGGTGCAGGTGATGTCGAACCTGCTCGGCAACGCGGCCAAGTTCACGCCCGAAGGAGGTCGCATCGAGATCAGGCTGGCGTGCGCGGGAGACAAGGCGGAGATCGGCGTGAAGGACAACGGGCCCGGCATTCCGCCTGCGGACCTGCGCAATGTCTTCAATCCGTTCGTGCAGGGACAGCAGGATTCGGCGCGTTCGCAGAGCGGTCTGGGCCTGGGGTTGAGCGTGGTCCAGCAACTCGTCGAGCTGCATAACGGCGACGTCAGCGCCTTCTCCGTCGGCCAGCCGGGCAAGGGCTGCGAGATCATCGTGCGCCTGCCGCTGTCGGGCCCTCCCTGCGCCACGACAGCGCCATCGGCGCCGTCACCGCAGTCGACGCGCAAGCAGATCCTGGTGGCCGACGACAATGTGGACGCGGCCGACACCCTCGGATTGCTGCTGGAAAGTCTCGGCCATTCCGTGCAGGTCGCCTACGACGGCGCTGCCGCGCTTGATGCCATCCGCACCCGCGCGCCGCATCTGGCCCTGCTCGACATCGGCCTGCCGCACATCGACGGCCTCGAGCTGGCGCGGCGTATCCATGACGAGGTGGCGAGGCCGCCCCTGCTGGTCGCGGTGACCGGCTACGGGCAGCAGGCGGATCGCCAGACCGCGCTCGCCGCCGGCTTTCGCGACTATCTGGTCAAGCCCCTGCGGTTGTCGGCCCTGGCCGCCGTGCTCGCGCGTTGCTTCGGCGCCGATGCGTCGGCGGATGCGCCACCGCCGGGGCCGGCAGCCTGACGCGAAAGAAGCGCCGAGGCGAGGTTCGCGCCCCTTCGGCCGACGACGACGCGGGGCCCGGCTGGGGAGCGCGATCCCGCGACGGCGGCTCCGATCAGGAGCGGCCGCGCGCGGTCTTGCGGCCGGTCGACGTCTTCTTCTTCGCGCTGCCGCTCTTGGCCGCGGTTCGCTTCTTCGGAACCTTGCCGCCAGCGCGGCGTGCCTCGGACAGGCCGATGGCGATCGCCTGCTTGCGGCTCTTCACGGTCTTGCCGGAACTGCCGCTCTTGAGAGTGCCCTTCTTGCGCTCGTGCATCGCCTTCTTGACCTTGGTCGCCGCCTTCTTGCCGTATCGAGCCATCGCGATATCTCCTTGCATGGAACACGGTGCAAGGATCAGCAGGACTCGGGCCCGGCGCGGTCTCCGCGGCCGGACGCAGATTCCGCGGCAGGCTTCTTCAGCGGCGGCGCTCAGCCGCCGGGACCGAAAAGATCGAGGTTGCGCGACTCGGTGACGGCCTGGGCGCGGGTGGAGACGCCGAGCTTCACGAAGATGTTCTTCAGGTACCACTTCACGGTTTCCACGCCGATGGCCAGGGCGCGTGCGATCTCCTTGTTGGAGCGACCCTGGCCGAGCAGCTTGAGCACCTCGGTCTCGCGCGAGGTGAGCTCCGCCACGCGGCGGGGTGCGCCGGCCGGACCGCGCACGCCGTGTTGCGGATGGCGGCTGATGGTCAGCAGGCGTTGCGCGGTGGCGCTGAATGCCGGCGCATGCGCCCGATCCGCGGCGCGGTGCTTGCGTGCCTGTTCGCGTGCGCGCTCGACGATCGTGATCAGCGCGGGGCCCTCGTCGAGGAAGGCGCGCACCATGCCCAGCGGCAGGCCCTCATCGATGGTCGCGAGCAGCGCGCTTGCCGCCTCGGTCGACTGTCCGTCGAGATCGAGCGCCAGCGCGAGCAGGATGCGCAGGCGCAGCTCCTGCAGCTTGCGCCCGCTGCGCTGGGTGGCGGCGATGTGCTCGCGCAGGATGCGCAGGGCTGGGCCTGCCGTGCCGCGCGCACACAGCAGGCGCGCCTTGGCCACCGCGAGGTAGGTCTGGATCTCGTCGCAGTCGCCCTCGATCTCAACCGCCGCGCGGCGTGCATCGACCTCGGCCAGGGCCTGCTCGGCGCCGCGCACGTCACCGATCTCGAGCCGCACGCGCACGCGCTCGCAGGCGACCGCCACGGCCAGGCGCTCGAGGGCCAGCGCGTGTGCCGTGTCCTCGCCTTCCTGCAGGACGGCCAGGGCGTCCTCGGCGCCGCTGCGTAGCGCCACCAGGCGGCTGCTCGACAGATAGGTGGCGATGTAGAAGTCCACCACGCCGCCCTCGAAGCCCAGTACGCGGCTTTCGCTGAGCAGGCGCTCGGCCTTGACCAGATCGTTCTCCTCGTACAGCAGCTGCCCGAGCAGGGCCCCGGTCAGCCGCGCCGCGTACGACTGGCGCCCGGCGGTGCGCGTGGCCACGTCCATCGCGTCGTTGAACATGTTCTTGGCCGCGGCCAGGCGGCCAGCGCTCTGCGCCGCGATGCCGTCGAAGCAGCGACCGTAGACGGCCGCGAAGACGCCTTCCGAGCGGTCCTGGTAGGTGCGCGCCGACAGCATCAGGGGAGAGACCTTGCCGAAATCGCAGGCGCGGATATAGCCGTACGCACGGATGTTGGCGGCCACCGCAACGGCCCAGGGCGAGAAGGCATCGACATTGGCCAGGCAGGGGCGCACGAGTGTGTCGATGGATTCGATCTGGTCGGCATAGACGCTGTTGCAGGCGCGCACGACCTTGGCCTCGTCGAGCAGCAGCGATTTCTGGTCGGCGGGCAGTGCCGAGGCGAGGCGCTCGACGTGCCACAGCGCCTCGATCGATTCCTGCCGGCGATGCGTCAGGCCGGTGGCCCAGGCGATCGCCATCTGCAGGCGCGGCCGATCGAACATCGCGGTGCGCGGCAGCTGCGCGACCAGGTTGAGCAGGGTCGACATGTGGCTGTGTTCGACCAGGCTCATCGCATCCCGCTCGACCAGATCGACCGCACGGCCCAGGTCGTTGGCGAGCAGCGCATGCTTGACGGCGTCCGCGGTCTGGCCGTGCGCGGCCAGCCACTGCGCCGCGGCCAGATGCAGGCCGCGTGCGGCACCCGGCATGCGCTTCTGCAGGCGCCGCTGCAGGAAGCGCGCGAACAGGTGGTGATAGCGGAACCACTGTCGCTCCTCGTCCATCGGCAGCAGGAACATCTCCTGCCGCTCGAGGGCCTCGAGCTGCGCGGCGCTGTCCTTGTGCCCGGTCACGGCGGCGCACAGATCACCCGAGAGCCGGTCGAGGACCGAGGTCTTGAGCATGAAGTCGACCTGCTCGGGCGGCAGGTTGTCGACCACGTTCTCGGCCAGGTACTCGCTGATGTCGTTGGACGTGCCCGAGGTCCACTGCACGATGCGCTCGTGGTCGCCCGATTCGCGCAGCGACAGCGACGCCAGCTGCAGCGCCGCCGCCCAGCCCTCGGTGCTGCGCCACAGGGCCATCAGGTCATCGGGATCCAGTTCCAGCGCCTTGGCGCGCGTCAGGTAGGTGCGCGATTCCTCGTAGTCGAAGCGCAGGCGCGTGGCGTCGATCTCCACCAGTTCGTTCTGCACGCGCAGTCGGGCAAGCGGAACGCCGGAGCGTGCGCGGCTGGTGACCACCACGTGCAGGTTCGGCGGACTGCGCACGAGCAGCAGCTGCAGGGTCTCGTGCACGCGCGCCTCGGTGACCAGGTGCCAGTCGTCGATGAACAGGATGAAGGGGTCGTCGTGCAGCGACAGGTCGTTGACCAGCGTGTCGAGTACGAAGTCGGCGGCGATGCCCGGGTTGGCTTCGATCACGTCGCGCAGTCCCTCGCCCATATCGGGCACTGCCGACCGGAAGGCTTCCACCAGGTAGGCCAGGAACCGGTTGAGGTCGTTGTCCGAGCTGTCCACCGCCAGCCAGGCCGTCGAGGCACCCGCCTCGCGCAGCTCGGCATACCACTGCGTGGCAAGCGTGGTCTTGCCGAAACCGGCAGGCCCGTAGATCAGCGCGAGCTTGCGCGACAGGGTCTCGCGCAGCGTCTCGATCAGCTTGGGGCGCTCGATCAGCGCGCCGCGGTTGGTCGGCGGACGCAGCTTGGTGGTGACCAGCGGCTTGTGACGCGACCCGATGTTCTTGCTTGCCGCGCGCTTCATTACCGGTTCGATCCTGGCGAAGGACTCTTTTAACGGAGCCCTCGCATCAAGTCCATGCGTGCGTTGCTCCGAGAGTCACCGCCACCGCGACCGCCGGCGGTTCAGGCGCGCAGGATTGCCTGGGCCGCGTTGCGTCCGCAGGCGCCCATCACGCCGCCGCCGGGGTGCGCCGCCGCACCGCACAGGAACAGGCCCGGCAGCGGGGTCGCGTAGTCGCCCCAGCCGGGCACCGGACGGAAACTGAAGAGCTGGTGCAGGGGCATGGCGCCCTGGAAGATGTTGCCGCCGGTGAGATTGAAGCGTTGCTCCAGATCGGGCGGCGCCAGCACTTCGCGATGCAGCACGCTCGCCGCGAAGTTGGGTGCATGCTGCGTGATCTGCGCGATACAGCGGTCCGCGAAGCGATCCCTGAGAGTGTCCCAGCCACCCTGTGCAGGCGCGTACGGCGCGTACTGGACGAACAGGTTGACGATGTGATGTCCGTCCGGCGCCAGCGTACGGTCAACGCTGCTGGGAATCACCATCTCGATCACCGGGCGCTCGCTGGGCAGGCCGCGACGCGCGTCTTCATAGGCGCGCTCGATCTCCTCGGGCAGCGAGTTGATGTGGATCGTGCCGCGATGCTCCGGGCCGACCGCGTCGCCACGATCCGGCATGCACGAGAAGCGTGGCAGCGCCGACACCGCGAGGTTGATCTTCACCGCGGCGCTCGAATAGTCGATGCGACCTACCGCGCGCTGGAAATCGGCGGGCAGCGAGCCCGGCGCCAGCAGCCTTTCGAAGGTGACGTGCGCCGTGGCGTTGGACACCACCTGGCGCGCCGCGATGAATTCGCCGCTGTCGAGCCGCACGCCGCAGGCACGGCCGTGCTCGACCTGGATCTGCCCGACCGGCGCATCGCAGCGGATCTCCACGCCCAGGCTGCGCGCGGAGCGCGCCATCGCCTCGCTGAGCGCGCCCATGCCGCCTTCGACATAGCCCCACACGCCGCGCGCGCCGCCGGCCATGCCCATCACGTGGTGCAGCAGTACGTAACCCGAGCCCGGTGCCGAGGGCGGGGCGAAGCTGCCGATGATGGCGTCGGTGGCCAGCGTGCCCTTGAGTTCGGGCGACTCGAACCAGCGGTCGAGGACCGGCGTGGCCGCGCCGGTGAGGATCTCGATGGCCTCGGGCAGGTCGCTGCCGAGCTTCTTCATTGCGCGGTACAGCGCGCCGCCGCGGCGCAGGTTGCGCAGTCGGTCGATGAAGCCGCGCTGGCGCCATTCGGCTGGCAGCGGCAGCAGGTCGGGCGGCGTGTCCATCAGTGCCGGCTCGAGATGCTCGGCGATGCGCGTGAGCAGCGCCTCGTAGCGCGGGAAGGCCTCGGCGTCGCGCGCGGAGAACTTCGCGATCTGCGCGCGGTTGAGTTCGGCGTCCGGCCCCATCAGCAGATGGCGGCCATCCGCCAGGGGCGTGAAGGACGAGGGGCTGCGCGGCAGCACCTTGTAGCCGAAGTCGGCGAGCTTCAGGTCCCGTTCGATCTCAGGCAGCAGCAGGCTGACGACGTACGAGGCCGTGGAGGCGCGATAGCCCGGCGCGATCTCCTCGGTGACGCAGGCGCCGCCGACGCGCCCTCGGCGCTCCAGCACGAGCACCTTGCGGCCGGCGCGCGCCAGGTAGGCGGCGCAGACCAGGCCATTGTGGCCGGCGCCGATGATGATGATGTCGGGAGTGGAATTCACGGTCGTGCGGGCTGGTCGCGGACGCTCGCGACAGGCGTACTGTGCGTCAATGGACGTCCCCGAGCACGCCTCGACCCTGGACCGGAGCCTGATCGCGGCCTACCGGGCGGCGCGCTACCGCGTGGACCACGAGCCGCCCTTCCTGCTCGCCGCCGATGTCCCCAGCGAGGAATTGGCAGAGCTGATGCGTGCCGCAGGCTGCGCGGGCGCGGCCTTCATCACCGCCTGGAATCCACGCGGCACGCTCTTGTCCCGCGAACAGAACGAGCGACGCCAGCGGGGCCTGCTTGATCAGTTGCGCGAAGCCCGCCTGCGCTGGATCGACGGATTCGGGTCAGCCGCGGATGGCAGCTGGAGCGGCGAGGCGAGCGTACTGGTGCTCGGCGTGGACCGGGACCGGGCCTGCCAGATGGGTCGACGCCACGAACAGAACGCCGTGCTGTGGGCGGCGGCCGACGGCACGCCGCGCCTGTTGCTGCTGTCCTGAGCGCCGCTCAGAAGTTGGGTGCGACCGGCTCGGCCTTGTAGCGCTTGATGCTGTTGAGGATCGCTTCCTGCGCATCCTTGGGGCCGTGCCATCCCTTGATCTTCACCCACTTGCCCTTCTCGAGATCCTTGTAGTGCTCGAAGAAGTGCGTGATCTGGTCGCGCACCAGGGCGGGCAGGGCGCGCACCGTCTGCACTTCGCTGTACAGGCGGCTGATCTTGTCGACCGGCACCACGATCAGCTTCTCGTCGGTGCCGCTCTCGTCTTCCATCTCGAGCATCCCGATCGGGCGGCAGCTGATGATGCAGCCCGGAATGAGCTGCATCGGCATCATGACCAGGGCATCGATCGGATCGCCGTCGCCACACATCGTGTGCGGCACGTAGCCGTAGTTGCAGGGATAGCGCATCGGCGTGGTCAGAAGGCGGTCCACGAAGATCGCGCCGGATGCCTTGTCCACCTCGTATTTCACCGGCTCGCTGTTCATCGGGATCTCGATGACGACATTGACGTCGTCGGGAACATTCTTGCCGGTGGGGACGAGCTCTAGTGACATCGTGATCTCTATCGGGACGGTAAAAAACGGGCGCGGATTATAACGGCGGATAGCGCCACTTGTGCACTGCACAAACGGGGGGTAGGGCAGCGCACGAGGGGTTGTTGGGCCGATACCTGCCCGGTCTGGAGCGGGTGGCCGACCGGCCAAGCCGGCGGGTATGGAGCCATCCCGACAACGGCTTCCCGCCGGACAGGGACCGGCGTAGTCTGCGCGCGTAACCCTGCCATGCCCGGATTGCCGCGCTGGTCAGTCTCAAGGTTTCGACGCGGCTGTTTCAGGGCATGACCGACGGGCGCATTGGATCGTCTGTGAAAGGAGCGTCATGCCATGAACACGGTCGACACGGTCACCATCCTCAACCGCCTCATCATCACGTCGAAGAACGGCGAAAGCGCACTGCGCAGTGCCGCTGACGAGGCCTGGCACGAGGAGCTGAAGCAATCCCTGTCCGAGTATTCGCGCTTCTTCGGGCAGGCCGCGCGCGAGTTGCAGGACGAGGTGCGCCGGATCGGCGGCCATCCGCCCGAGATCGGCACCTTCGGCAACACCCTGCACCGCACCTGGATGCGCATCCGCTCCAAGGCCCTGGGCCGCAACGAGGACGCGATCCTCGGCGACGTGGAGCAGGACGAGTCCGAGGCGGACTTCCTGTATGCCGACGCGATCCAGAACTGGGACACGCCGCCGGAGGTGCTCGCGCTGCTCGAGCGCCAGGCGGATGAGGCGCGGCGCCGACACGAGGGGATCCAGGAGTTGCGTGCGCGCCTGATGCACTGAGTGCGATGCAGGTCCGCAGGCCGGCCCGCGCTGCATCGTTCGCGCGCTGACCGCACAAAAAAGGCCCCGGCAACTGCCGGGGCCTTTGGGAGATACAACCCTCGGATCAGAGCAGGGGCACGAGCAGCAGTGCCACGATGTTGATGATCTTGATCAGCGGGTTGATCGCCGGGCCGGCGGTGTCCTTGTACGGATCGCCCACGGTATCGCCGGTGACGGCGGCCTTGTGCGCTTCGGAGCCCTTGCCGCCGTGGTGGCCTTCCTCGATGTACTTCTTGGCGTTATCCCAGGCGCCGCCGCCGGTGCACATCGAGATCGCCACGAACAGGCCGGTCACGATGGTGCCCATCAGCAGGCCACCGAGCGCATCCGCTCCCAGTGTCAGGCCGACGATGATCGGGATGAACAGCGGCAGCATCGAGGGGATGATCATCTCGCGGATGGCGGCCTTGGTCAGCAGGTCCACGCTCTTGGCGTAGTCCGGCTTGCCCGTTCCTTCCATGATTCCCGCGATCTCGCGGAACTGGCGGCGAACCTCCACTACCACCGCACCCGCCGCGCGACCCACGGCCTGCATGGCGAACGCGCCGAACAGGTAGGGGATCATGCCGCCGATGAGCAGGCCGATGACGACGTCCACATTGTTGATGGAGAAGTCGACCGCGGTGCCTCGCTCGCCAAGCTTGTGCGCGTAGTCCGCGAACAGCACCAGCGCGGCCAGGCCCGCCGAGCCGATGGCATAGCCCTTGGTGACGGCCTTGGTCGTGTTGCCCACCGCGTCGAGTGCGTCCGTGGTCTGGCGGATGGACTTGTCCATGCCGCTCATTTCCGCGATGCCGCCCGCGTTGTCGGTGATCGGACCGTAGGCGTCGAGCGCCACGATCATGCCGGCCATCGACAGCATGGCCGTGGCCGCGATCGCGATGCCGAACAGGCCGGCGATCTCGTAGGTGCCCCACATGGCGGCCGCCACGACCAGCACCGGC
>CAMLNE010000158.1 GCA_946481265.1 uncultured Panacagrimonas sp.
CGGGGCGGACAGGCCGGGGCCGAACAGGGCGGCGCGTCCCTTGGCATGTCCATCGGCCAGCACGCTGGGATAGATGAAGCCTGCGATCCCATGCTCCGGGAACATCAGCATGTGGGCCAGCGACTCGCGCCCGCCCGGCTTCATCCGGTGGCGGTACGCATGCTCCCTGGGAAATTCGGCGAAGGTCTTGGTGATGCTCGGCATCCGGCTGCTCCTGGGCTGTCAGGCCATTCGACAAGGTCTCGGATCCATCGGATCACGAGGCGCTCGGGCGGGCGGTGTCGTCCGCCACCCGCGATGCCGGGAGTCTGTCAGCGGGCGCCGCGCGGCGCTGTCACCGCGGTGACACGCGATGCGTCACTGCTCGCACGCCATTGCCGCACGCCGGTGCGCACGCGTTGCGCCCTGCATGCCCCGACGCGCCGCGCCGGGCGCGGAGGGCAGGGGATCGGCGGTCGACTCCCGCTCAGGCCCTGCGGAACGTCACCACCAGCACGTCGCGGTAGGCGGGCAGCGCGGGATCGATCGCGCTCACCGGCGTGACGCCATGCAGGATCCGCGCATCGTCGAGCAGCACGGCGTCGAAGGCTTCCTTCAAGGTGAAGCTGCCGAGATCGCGTCCGTCCACGGTGTGCAGCGTCGTGGTGCCGCTCGCGATGTTCTGGCGTCGCACCATGAGCACGAGCACGTAGTCGACGCCGTCCTGGTGACGACCTTCGGGCGTGGGATTGGCGGCCAGGCCGTCGATCGCCTCGATGCGGAACTGGTGGGCCTCGACATGCCAGCGCACCACCTCGGGCGGCGCCAGGGCGCCGAACACCTGCGCGCACAGGCGCAGCACCGAGGTCATCGTGGACCCCGCGCCCACACCTTCCTCGATCGGCTCGAACCAGCGGACCACGCCGCCGTTGAGCGGGTTGTAGTCGCGGCTCTGGTAGTGCGGCTGGTGCGGCCTGCGCTCGATGTCCCCGGCACGCGAGACCGCGAACGTGGCGTGGCGGCGTCGGCGGTAGCGTCCGCCGTCGGCCATGTAGCCGTCGTGCGGCAGGTCGTTCCAGCTCGCGCTGAAGTCGTCCCAGTCGGGCAGGGGGCCGCAGGCCTCGACCAGCGCGCGCGTCTCGGCCGGCAGGAGATGGGCGAAGCCGGTGCGACGCAGGGATTCGACGGGTGTCATCCCTTCCCATTATGCGGGCCGCGTCGCGGCGCCATCGCTACGGTTGGACCGATCGCAGCGGCGCGCCGGCCAGCGCCGCGCGCGCCCGGCCTGCGCGTGCGACGGCCAGCGCCACCAGGATCAGGACCGCTGCGAGCGCGAACGACAGGCGCATGCCTTGGGCGATGGCGTCCGGTGCGGCGGTCGCGAAATCGCGCGTCGGCGCGCCGAGCGCCAGGACGGTGCCCATGGCCGACGCGCCGGTGATCAGTCCCAGGTTTCGCGACAGGGTGAGCATTCCGGAGACGACGCCCCGTTCATCGGCGGATGCGGCGCCCATCACGGCGGTGTTGTTGGCGGTCTGGAACAGCGCGTAGCCGGTCGTGAGGACGACGATGGGCATCACGTAGCCGGCGATGCCCGCCGCCACCGGCGTCAGGCACAGCAGCGTGCATCCGACCAGCATTCCGACGAGCCCTGCGCGCGTCATGCGCGGCGTGCCGAGGCGATCCACCAGGCGCCCGGCCAGCACGCCGCCCAGTGCGGCTGCGACCGGGCCGGCCGACATCACCAGCCCCACCCGCGCCATGTCGAGACCCAGGGTCCGGCCGAGGTAGAACGGCCCGATCACCAGGGTCGACATCACCACGGTCGACACCAGCGCGCTCATGGCCAGGCCGGTGCTCAGGGCGGGATCACGCAATCCGGCCAGGCGGATCAGGGGCGACGGCGCCCGGCGCTCGGTCCGCACGAAGAGCGCGCCACCCAGCACGGCGAGCAGGAGCAGCGCCAGGTTGGCCGGACCGAAAGCCGGGCGCGCCGTCATCGCCAGTGCGTAGGCGCCCAGGCTCAGCGCCAGCAGGGCCATGCCCGCGCGGTCGAAGCGGCCGGGCCGCGCCGTCACGCTGCGTCGGTCGGGGGGCAGGCCGCGCCAGGCGAGGGCGAGGGCCAGGATCCCCAGGGGGACGTTGAGGAGGAAGATGGACGGCCATCCGAAGTGCGCGATCAGGACGCCGCCGAGCGAGGGGCCCAGGGCGGTGCCGGCCGCGGACAGGGCGCCGAGCAGTCCCATGGCGCTGCCGGTCCGGGTCCTGGGAACCATCTCGCCGACAAAGGCCAGGCTCAGCGCCATCATGGCGGCCGCGCCCAGGCCCTGGAGCGCGCGGGCCGCGATCAGCAGACGCAGGTCGGACGCGGCGGCGCACAACAGGGAAGCGGCCGTGAAAACCAGGATCCCGCCCAGGAGCAGGCGTCGACGACCGGCGAGATCGCCCATCCGCCCGACGCCGACGATCAGGCCGGTGATGGCCAACAGGTAGGACAGCAGGACCCATTGCACCTGGTGGAAGGGGGCCTCGAATGCCTCGACCCAGGTCGGCAGCGCGACATTGGCAATGCTGGAACCCAGCGCGGGAAGCAGCGCGCACAGCGCAAGGCTGGTCAGCGCCCAGCGGAACGAAGGGCCTTGCCCCCGGTCATCCGCCGCCGTCTCCGTTCCCGAACGCTTCACCTTGACCTCCGGATTGCCCGCCCCGGTACGGCGCGCGAAACAAGATGGGCTGGTTTCGGATAAGGCGGAAGGCGCATCATTTGCACTTCATTCGTGCATATGACGCCATGTCATCGCCAGCGACCGCTGGAGGCAGACCCTTGAGCCGCCCCGACCTCAACCTGCTGTTCACCCTGGATGCCCTGCTGGCCGAGGGCAGCGTGGCGGGCGCCGCCCGCAGGCTGAGGCTGAGCCCATCCGCGATGAGCCGGGCGCTGGCGCGGCTGCGGGCCGTGACCGGTGACCCCCTGCTGGTCCGGGCGGGACGCGGCCTGGTCGCTTCCCCGCGTGCGCTCGAGCTTCGCGAGGGCGTCCGGCAGCTCGTGCACGACGCCGAGGCCGCCCTGCGTCCGGCCCGCACGCTCGACCTGGCGCGGCTCGATCGCACGTTCACGCTGCGGACCAGCGAGGGCTTCGTGGAGAATTTCGGCGCCCGCCTGCTGGCGCGCGTCCTCGAGCAGGCGCCGCGGGTGCGCCTGCGCTTCCTGCCCAAGTCCGACAAGGACAGTGCCGCATTGCGCGAGGGGGTCGTCGACCTGGAGACCGGCGTGGTGGGCAAGGACGCCGGTCCCGAACTGCGAGCGCAGGCCCTGTTCGAGGACCGGTTCATCGGTGCGGTGCGCAGCGGGCATCCGCTCGGCGAGGGGGCGGTCACGCTCGCCGGATACGCGGCGGCCCGGCATGTCCGTATCGCGCGCCAGGGGCGCGATCGCAGCCTCGTCGATGAAGCGTTCGGATCGCTGGGGCTGCAGCGCGACGTCGCCGTCACCGTGGGTGGTTATTCGGCCGCGCTGGCCCTCGCGCGCGGCTCGGACCTGGTCGCCAGCGTTCCCGACCGGCACACCGCCGGCCTGCGGGCCGGGATGCAGCACTTCAGCCTGCCGCTGCCCCTGCCGCCCATCACGGTTTCACTGCTCTGGCATCCGCGCATGGATGGCGATCCGGCTCATCGCTGGCTTCGCGGATGCATCCGCCGGTCCTGCGCCGGATAGGAGCACGGCCCGGCGCAGCCGGGATCGGCGGCGGGCGCGGCGGATGAGCCAAGCGCACCGTCGCGCGCCCCGGCGGCAGGGGCGATTTCATGTGCGTCTGCCGCGTAGCCCGCCGCGCTTCGCCCTTGCATCGCGCCCGGCGCATGAGGACGAGCCGGCCCGATCGTGGTACGCCCATCGCGCTCCGACGGTGTCGCCATCGTGTATAGAAAAATGGCATTCTCTATACGAATCCCACCCATCCCGCCAAAGGAACGCACGTCCTGACTCCCCTGGATCAACTGAACCCAGCGCGATTCGAGACGCCCGCCATCCTCAGGAAGCTGGTGAGCGCCAGTCGCCGGCTGGCCGATCTCAAGGGCGTGGCCGCGTCCGTCCCCAATCCTGACGTGCTCGTCAGCACGATGGGCCTGCGGGAGGCCAAGGACAGTTCCGAGATCGAGCACATCGTCACCTCCGATGACGAACTGTTCCGCGAGGCCGCCACGCATGGCCTGGATGGGGATGCCGCGAGCAGCGCGGCGGCGCGGGAAGTCACCCTGTGCCGCCATGCACTGCGCATCGGCCTGGAGGCGGTCCACGCGACCGGCCTGCTCACCGCCCGGCACATCGTCGCGATCCAGGCGGCCCTGGAGCAGGGTCGCTCCGGCTATCGCAGGCTGCCCGGCCCGGAACGCGAGGACGACACCGGCCGCAACAACCCCATGCCGCCCGTGCCGGAGCAGCTGCCGGGCCTGATGGCGGACCTCGAGAGCTTCATCAACGATCCCGCGCGCTTCGATGCGGACCCGCTGGTGAAGATGGCGCTGATCCACCAGCAGTTCGAGAGCATCCATCCCTTTCCGGACGGCAATGGCCGAACCGGCCGGGCCGTCAGCCTGCTCTACCTGGTGAAGGAGGGCCTGCTCGACATCCCGGTGCTGTACCTGAGCGGCGCCCTCCTGCGCACGCAGCGCGATCACGACCGCCTGCTGCAGGGTGTGCACGCGAACGACGACTGGGAAGCGTGGGTGGTCTACATGCTGGATGCGGTGGAGCAGGCGGCGGCGGAGAGCATCACCACCATCCAGGCGATCAAGGCGCTGCTGCTGGACTACAAGCTCCGCATCCGGGCGGAGCATCGCTTCTACAGCCGGGAGCTGATCAACAACCTGTTCACGTATCCCTACACCCGGATCGAGTTCATCCAGCATGATCTGAAGGTCTCGCGGCTCACCGCCACCCGTTACCTCGACGTGCTTGCCGCCGGCGGTTTCGTGCGCAAGCGCAAGACCGGGCGCAGCAACTACTACATCAACGAACCGCTGTTCCGCATCCTGACGGGCAGCGAGGCACCCACCGGCGACACCTGATCATGACGCCCAACCCATCGCGCCGGCCCGAGGCTCCCATCCACCCTACGCTGCGCCCCGCGCGTCGCAGCGTATGACGGCGTCCGGACTCCACCCGCACCCGGAACACCGCATCGGGCAGGCATCCCGGCGGCCGGCGCTCCAACAGGAGCACCGCTAGCCATGTCGCTCCTGCTGATCCTTGCCCTGCCTTTCATCGGCAGCGTCGTCGCGGCGCTGCTGCCGACCAATGCCCGCAATGCCGAGTCGTCCTGGGCGGCCCTGATCGCGCTCGCGGTCGCCGTTCCCATCGGCATGCTCTACCCGGAGATCAGCGGCGGCGGGATCGTGAGCGAGCGCTGGATCTGGCTGCCGAGCCTTGGCCTGGACTTCATCGTGCGACTCGACGGCTTCGCCTGGATGTTCGCGATGCTGGTCAGCGTGATGGGCCTGCTGGTGATCGTCTATGCGCGGTACTACCTGTCGCCGGAGGATCCGACCGCCCGCTTCTACTCGCTGCTGCTGGCGTTCATGGGCGCGATGCTCGGCATCGTAGTCTCCGGCAACCTGATCCAGCTGGTCGTCTTCTGGGAATTGACCAGCATCTTCTCGTTCCTGCTCATCGGTTACTGGTATCACCGCAAGGATGCCCGCCGCGGTGCGCGGATGGCCTTCACCGTCACCGCGGCCGGCGGCCTGGCGCTGCTGGCCGGCGTGCTGCTGCTGGGGCACATCGTGGGCAGCCACGAGCTCGACGAGGTGCTGGCCGCCGGCGACCGCGTGCGCGCGCACGCCCTGTACCCGCTGGCGCTCGGACTGGTGCTGCTGGGCGCCCTGACCAAGAGCGCGCAGTTCCCGTTCCACTTCTGGCTGCCGCACGCGATGGCCGCGCCGACACCGGTGTCGGCATACCTGCACTCGGCGCCGCTGGTCAAGGCCGGCGTCTGCCTGCTCGCGCGGCTGTGGCCGACGCTGGCGGGCACCGAGCTGTGGTTCTGGATCGTCGGAGGCGCGGGCCTGGCGACGATGCTGCTGGGCGCGTACGCGGCGATGTTCCAGAACGACCTCAAGGGCTTGCTCGCCTATTCGACGATCAGCCATCTCGGCCTGATCACGCTGCTGCTGGGCCTCAACAGTCCGCTGGCGGCGGTGGCCGCGGTGTTCCACATGATGAACCACGCGACATTCAAGGCGTCGCTGTTCATGTCGGTCGGCATCATCGATCACGAGACCGGAACGCGCGATATGCGCAGGCTGGACGATCTGTATCGGCACATGCCGATCACCGGCACGCTGGCCATCGTCGCCTGCGCGGCGATGGCGGGCGTGCCGTTGCTCAACGGCTTCCTGTCGAAGGAGATGTTCTTCGCCGAGACGGTGTTCATCTCCTCGCACCCCTGGGTCGAGTACGTGCTGCCGTTCACGGCCACGGTGGCCAGCATCTTCGCCGTCGTCTATTCATTGCGCTTCGGGCATGACGTCTTCTTCGGTCCCCCGCCGCGCGACCTGCCGCGTCAGCCGCACGAGCCGGCCCACTGGATGCGCGTGCCGGTGGAACTGCTGGTGCTCGCCTGCGTCGTGGTCGGCGTGATCCCCGCGCTGTCGATCGGGCCGATGCTGGCCACGGCGGCCACGCCGGTGGTCGGCGGCGTGCTGCCCGAATACAGCCTGGCGGTGTGGCATGGCCTCAACACGCCGCTGGCGATGAGTGCGATCGCGACGGTGACGGGGACGGTGATCTACCTGCTGTTCGCCGCCCGCTTCAAGAAGCGCAGCCGCCGCAGCGCGCCGCTGCTTGGCGGCCTGGACGGAAGAAGCCTGTTCGACCGCGCACAGATGTTCGCCACCGGCCTGGCCCGATGGCTGCTGCGTCACAGCTGGACCCGCAGCCTGCAGCCGCAGATGTTGTGGCTGCTGCTGACCGCCGGCGGCGCCGGCCTGGGTTCCGCGCTGATCGTGCCGCTGGCCTGGGGCGACCGCCCGCGCGTCCCGGCCACGCCCGAGTTCATCCTGCTGTGGCTGCTCGGCGCGGCCTGCGCGATCGGTGCGGCGCGCCAGGCGAAGTTCCATCGCCTGGCCGCCCTGACCATGCTCAGCGTCGTGGGCCTGGTCCTGTGCATCACCTTCGCCTGGTTCTCCGCCCCCGACCTGGCATTGACCCAGTTGGCCGTGGAGGTGGTGACCGCCGTGCTGTTCCTGCTGGGCCTGCGCTGGCTGCCCAAGCGCATTCCGATCGCGCAGCTGACGGACGTGCGCGCGCAGGCGCGCCGCGGCCGCGACCTGGCCCTGGCGATCCTGGTGGGCATCGGCCTGGCCGCGCTGTCCTACGCCCTTCTCACCCGCACCGCGCCGTTCAGCATCGCGCCGTTCTTCCTGCAGAACGCGTTGCCCGGTGGCGGCGGCAGCAACGTGGTCAACGTGATCCTGGTCGACTTCCGCGCCTTCGATACGCTCGGCGAGATCACGGTCCTGGGCATCGTCGGCCTGACCGTCTACGCGCTGCTGCGCCGGTTCCGGCCGGCGGCCGAGACCATCGACATTCCCGAACAGCAGATCTTCAGCGCCAAGGTGGTGGCCAAGGAGCGGATGGCCGGCAGCGACACGATCACCGCCGACGACTACCTGGCGGTGCCCTCGACCCTGGTCCGGCTGCTGTTGCCGATCGCCTGCGTCTACGCCTTCCACCTGTTCCTGCGCGGGCACAACGAACCGGGCGGCGGTTTCGTGGCCGGCCTGGTGATCTCGATCGCCCTGATCGCGCAGTACATGATCAGCGGGACCCGCTGGGTGGAGACGCAGACCGACCTGCGCCCCACGCGCTGGATCGGGGTCGGCCTGTTCCTGGCCCTGTTCACCGGACTCGGATCGCTGGTCCTGGGCTACCCCTTCATGACGTCGCACACCGCCCACGTCAGCCTGCCGGTGATCGGCGAGATCCATCTGCCCAGCGGGTCGGTGTTCGATCTCGGCGTGTTCGCGGTCGTGGTGGGCTCGACGCTGTCGATCCTGATGGCACTGGCGCACCAGTCGCTGCGTGCGCGCCGGCAGACCGTCGTCGTGCCGGCCACGGAAGGGGGCGTCTGATGGAAATCGTGATTTCGCTGGCGATCGGCGTGATGGCGAGCGCGGGGGTATGGCTGGTGCTGCGTCCTCGCACCTACCAGCTGCTGATCGGACTGTCCCTGCTGTCCTACGCGGTGAACCTGTTCATCTTCAGCGTCGGCAGCCTGGCCGTCGGCAAGGAGCCGATCATCCGCCATGGCATGGCGGCGTCGCTGGTGAGCTACACCGATCCGATTCCGCAGGCCCTGGTGCTGACGGCGATCGTCATCGGCTTTGCCACCACCGCGCTGTTCCTGGTGGTGCTGCTGGCGCTGCGCGGCCTGAGCGGCGGTGACCATGTCGATGGCACCGAGGAGCGACGCTGATGTCGATCGGGATCGCCGGCAGCGTGCTGCAGAGTCCGCACTGGATCATCGCCCCGGTGCTGCTGCCGCTGGCGACAGCCGCACTGATGCTGCTGATGGGTGATGCCAAGCGCTCGACCCGCGCGGCCATCAACGTGGCCTCGACCCTGGCCGGCCTGGTGCTGGCGGTGCTGCTGCTGCATGCCGTCGATCAGCAGCAGATGCCGGCCGCCTACGGCGTCTACCTGCCCGGCGACTGGCCGGTGCCGTTCGGCATCGTGCTGGTGATCGACCGGCTGGCCGCCATGATGTGCGTGCTGGTCGGCGTGGTCGGGCTGTCGTCGCTGCTGTACGCGCTGGCCCGCTGGCAGCAGGCGGGCGTGTACTTCCACGTGCTGTTCCAGTTGCAGCTGATGGGTCTGTACGGCGCGTTCACGACCGGTGACCTCTTCAACCTGTTCGTCTTCTTCGAGGTGCTGCTGGCTGCCAGCTACGCCCTGCTGCTGCATGGCGGCGGGACCGCGAGGGTACGTGCGGGGCTGCACTACATCGCGATCAACCTGATGGCCTCGCTGCTGTTCCTGCTCGGCGTGGCGGTGGTCTACGGCGTGACCGGCTCGCTGAACATGGCCGACATCGCGCTGAAGATCCCGGCCATCCCCGAGAGCGATCGCGGGTTGCTGCACGCCGGCGCGGCGTTGCTGGGCGTCGCGTTCGTGACCAAGGCGGCCTTGTGGCCGCTGAACTTCTGGCTGCCATCCGCCTATACCGCGGCGAGCGCGCCGGTCGCGGCGCTGTTCGCGATCCTCACCAAGGTCGGCGTGTATGTCGTGCTGCGCATGTGGACGCTGTGCTTCCCGGCCACCGCAGGCGCCTCGGCGCTGTTCGGAGGCGAGGCCCTGTTCTGGGGCGGTGCCGCAACCCTGGTCTTCGGCTCGATGGGCATGCTCGCCTCGCAGACGCTGGGGCGGATCGCGGCGTTCAGCATCATCGCCTCCTCCGGCACCCTGATCGCCGCGATCGGCAAGGGCCGCCTGCGCTCGCTGCCGCTCGATCCCG
>CAMLNE010000159.1 GCA_946481265.1 uncultured Panacagrimonas sp.
GGATGCCGCGCACGATGCCCTGGTCGTCGATCAGCACTTCCTGCGCCGCGAAGCCGGGGTAGATCTCGACCCCCAGCTCTTCGGCCTGCTGCGCCAGCCACTTGCACAGGTTGCCCAGCGAGATGATGTAGTTGCCCTGGTTGTGCATCGTCCTGGGCACGAAGAGGTTCGGCATCTTGAACGCCGAGGTCTGGCTCAGGAAGAAATAGACGTCGTCGCCGATCACCGGGACGTTCAGCGGCGCACCGCGCTCCTTCCAGTCCGGGAACAGCTCGGCCAGGGCGCGCGGCTCGAACACCGCACCCGACAGGATGTGGGCGCCGATCTCCGAGCCCTTCTCGACCAGGCAGACACTGATCTCCTTGCCCGCCTCGGCGGCCTTCTGCTTGAGCCGGCACGCCGCTGACAACCCCGCGGGGCCGCCTCCGACGATGACGACGTCGTACTCCATCACGTCACGTTCGATCTGCATCTGGGGAGTGCCTGGATGTGAAGAAATAGATATTAGTATTGAACCATACTACTTATCGCAGCGCGTCATTTTAAAGCCGCTTTCCGGGCGAAGCGACCTTCGACGCGCCTGGGCCGAAGAATCAGCCGTCCGTTCGCGCGGTCGGAACGGATATCCCGACGGGGAGCGTTCCGGCATGTTTGGCACGCTCCTCCACGATCCTCTGCGTGCTGCGCGCGCGCAGCTCGGCCACGTCGCAGGGTCCTTTCACCGACAGATTGAGGTAGCGAAGCAGGCCGTCGCCGAGCCGGTAGATCCAGCCATGCACGCTCAGCGGCTGTCCGCGTGCCCAGGCATCGAGCACCGCGGCGCTCGAACAGACGTTCAGTGCCTGCTCGAGCACATTGAGTTCGCCGAGCAGGGATTCACGGCGCTTCTCGGTCGGCTCGCCGTCGATCAGGCGCTTGTGGATGCTGGCCACGTCCCGGACGTGGCCGAGCCAGTGATCCACCACGCCGGCCGAGCGCGAACGCGAGCGGTCCATCGCCGCGTGCACGCCGCCGCAGCCGTAATGGCCGACGACCATGATGTGGCGCACCTGGAGCCGGTCGACCGCGAACTGGATGACCGCCTGGCAGTTCATGTCCGTGTGCGCAACCACGTTGGCGACGTTGCGATGCACGAACACTTCGCCCGGCGCCATGCCGAGAATCTCGTTGGCCGGCACCCGCGAATCCGAACAGCCGATCCACAGGTATTCGGGATTCTGCTGCTCTTCCAGGCGTTTGAAGAAGCCGGTATCGCTGTCGACCATCGACTGTGCCCAGCGCGCGTTGTTGCCCAGCAGTTTCTTCAACTCTTCCATGTTCGTCTCAGATCAGTTGGCCAAGGCCCCAGAGGCATCCTGCAGCAGCGGCACCGGCGACCGCATCGTCCAGCATGATGCCGAGCCCGCCGTGCACGTGCCGATCGATCAGGCGGATCGGCCAGGGCTTGAGCACGTCGAACAGACGGAACAGCACGAAGGCCGCAAGCAGTTCCAGGGACCAATGCCACTGCGGCCCCTGCAGTCCCGGCAGCAAGGGCAGGCAGGCGATGAGAAATCCGACGATCTCGTCGAATACGAAGCCGGGATAGTCGTGGACCTGCAGCAGGCGCGAACTCGCGCCGCAGACCCAGCAACCGAACACGAACAGTGCCGCCGTGGCGGCTGCATACGCGGGCCATGGCAGGCAGGCCAGTGCGAAGAAGAACGGCAATCCCACCAGGGTACCGGCGGTACCGGGCGCCACCGGGGCCAGGCCGGCGCCGAATCCGAATGCGACGAGATGCTCCGGGGTTGTCAGTACCAGGCGTGCTGGCGGGCGCGGGATGTCTCGACCGGGGCGCTTCACTCGAAATGTCGATAACCGTGGGGCGGGACGGCAATGGTACCGCCTGCGGCGTCGACGAAGCGCAGCTCCGTCCCGGCGGTGATGCTTCCGATCATCGTCAGGGGAACTCCGAGATCCGCGCGCAGCGCTTCGACCCGATCGGGCGGAACACAGAGGCACAACTCGTAATCGTCCCCGCCCTGCGCCTGCAGGGCCAGGCGCGAGATTCCCTGCGGCAGCCCGGCCAGTCCGGTCAGCAAGGCCGGCGAAGCCGGCAGGCACGGCGCCTGGATGCAGGCACCGACGCCGCTGGCACGCAGCACGTGCGACAGGTCGCCGGCCAGGCCGTCCGACAGATCGATGGCCGCGTTCGCCGCGCCGCGCAGCCGCAGGCCGGCCTGGACCCGCGGCTGCGGCCGGTCGAGACGCCCGCTCAGGAAGGCGTCAGGCGTAGCGGCCTGCCGCTTCAGGGCCAGGGCCAGGGCGGCGTCGCCGAGCGTGCCGGTCACGCAGACCGCATCGCCCACGCGTGCACCGTCGCGGCGCAGCGCCTGGCCGCAAGGCACCACGCCCATCGCGGTCAAGGTCAGGCTCAGCGGTCCACGCGTCGTGTCGCCACCCACCAGCGCGACGCCGTGCTGACGGGCCAGTTGACCCATGCCCTGCATCAGGGCCGACAACCAGGCCTCCCCGACATCCTCCAGCGTCAGTGCCAGGGTGAACCAGCGCGGCTCGGCGCCCATGGCCGCCAGGTCGGAGAGATTCACCGCCAGGGCCTTCCAACCGATGTCGGCGGGAGCGGTGTCGGGTGAAAAATGACGGCCGGCGACCAGCGTGTCGGTGCTGACCGCCAATTCCTGCCCCTGCGGCACGCGCAGCAGCGCGGCATCGTCGCCGATACCCAGGCTCACATCGGCTGCCGCCGGCGTGAGCCCGGCGAAATGGCGGCGGATCAGTTCGAATTCGTCCACGGAACCGGTATTTCAGCGATTGCCGGTGACAATCCCTGCAGGACGGCGGTCGGCGCCGCGGGGATCCCGGGCATGGGCGCGTGGAGAAGGTGGTCCACGACGCTGGCCGAGCTGCTGCTCAGCCCCCCGTCTCCGCGCTGCGCGAGCTGCGCGCGAGCTTGTCCAGCACGCCGTTGACGAACTTGTAGCCGTCCTCGGCGCCAAACATCTTGGCGAGGTTGACCGACTCGTTGACCACGACCTTCCAGGGGACTTCCGGCTTGTTCGCCATCTCGAAGGCGCCGAGCAGCAGGATCGCATGCTCCACCGGATCGAGCTGAGCGAGCGGGCGATCCAGGTGAGGCGCGAGCGACACCGTGAGCGCGGCCGCGTCGGCCACCGTCCCCTTCAGCAGTTCCTCGAAATACGTGGGGTCGGCGCGCCCCAGGCCTTCTTCCTGCTCGCGGAACTGCCTGAGCAGGGTCTCCGGTTGCGTCTCGTTGACCAGCCATTGGTACAGCGCCTGCACGGTCAGCCGCCGCGACAGGCCGCGACGGCTGATCGGTGGGGCCTCTCCGGTCACGAAGCGGTCTCCGAACAGGAGCAGGCGCGGGCCCCTCGTCCGTAGCTCACGAGGCTGCCCTTATCAGCCGGATCATGTCGAGCGCGGCGCATACCGCCTCGTATCCCTTGTTGTCGTCGCCGGGGCCGCAGCGCTCGCCGGCCTGTTGTGGCGTATTGACCGTCAGGACGCCGAAGGCCACCGGCTTGCCGGCGCCGAGCTGCACGTCCATCAGACCGCGGGCGCACTCGCCGGCCACGTATTCGAAGTGGGGCGTGTCGCCGCGGATCACCGCGCCCAGCGCGATCACCGCATCGAACCGGCCGCCATTGATCAGTGCGCTCGCCGCCAGCGGCAGCTCGTAGGCGCCGGGAGCGCGGAATTCCGCGACATGGGCGTCGGTCACGCCCCATTCCTTCAGGGCGCGACGGGCCCCGGCCAGCAAGGCATCGATGATGTCCACGTTCCAGCGCGTGGCGAGCAGCGCCACGCGCGTGTTGGCGAATTCGCCTACCGCGGGTGCGACAGGTGCGGCAAAACCGGATTTGACGTCAGGCATGAAGACTCAATCGCAGGGAACGTATTCGACGACCTCGAGGCCGAAGCCCGAGATGCCATGCAGACGCTTGGGCAGCGACAGCACCCGCATGCGGCGCACGCCCAGGTCGTAGAGGATCTGCGCACCGATGCCGTAGGTCCGCAGCACTTTCGGATCCGACGCGTGATCGTCCTGCGTCATCGGCTGCGACCGGTTGAGGTTGATGATCTGTTGCACCAGATCGCGTGAGGCCTCGGACTTGCGCAGCACCACGATCACGCCGCTGCCCTCCTCGGCGACGCGCTTCATGGCCCGCTTGAGCGGCCAGCCGAAGTGCTCGGACTCCGCACCGATCATGTCGGCCAGCGTGTTGCGCAGGTGCACGCGCACCAGGGTCGGCTTGTCGGGATCCACCTGTCCTTTCACCAGCGCGATGTGCACCGTGCTGTCGACCGCGTCCTGGTAGGTCAGCAGGTGAAATTCACCGAACTCGGTCTGGATCCGGGTCTCGGCCACACGCTCGATGCTGTGCTCGTTGTCGAGGCGGTAGCGGATCAGGTCGGCGATGGTGCCGATCTTCAGGCCATGTTCACGCGCGAATTTCTCCAGGTCCGGCCGCCGCGCCATGGTGCCGTCCTCGTTGAGGATCTCGACGATCACCGACGCCGGCTCCAGGCCCGCCAGCCGGGCCAGGTCGCAGCCTGCCTCCGTGTGGCCGGCCCGCGCGAGTACGCCGCCGGGTTGGGCGCTGAGCGGGAAGATGTGGCCGGGCTGGACCAGGTCGGTGGGCTTGGCGTCGGGCCGGACCGCGGCGCGGATGGTGTGCGCACGGTCGAAGGCCGAGATGCCGGTGGTCACGCCCTCGGCGGCCTCGATGGACACGGTGAACGCCGTGCGGTGCATGTCCTCCTCCTGCGCGACCATCGGCGGCAGGCGAAGCTGGCGACAACGCTCGGCAGTGAGCGTCAGGCAGATCAGGCCGCGCCCGTAGCGCGCCATGAAGTTGATGTCCTCCGGCCGAACCAGGCTCGCGGCCATGATCAGGTCGCCCTCGTTCTCGCGGCCCTCGTCGTCCATCATCACGACCATCTTGCCGGCCTTGATGTCGGCGACGATGTCGGAGATGTAGTCGAGACCCTTGCCGGATCCCTCGTCGGAAGTCTTGGTGATGCTCGTGACCTTGCTCATGGTGTCTCGCGTGCCGCCAGCAGACGTTCGAGATAGCGGGCGATGAGGTCGACCTCGAGGTTTACCGCATCGCCGGGTTGAAGATCGCCCAGAGTCGTCTGGCTCAGGGTGTGTGGAATGATGTTAACGCCAAAGCGCCCGCCATCGACGTCATTCACGGTCAGGCTGACGCCATCGATGGTGATCGAACCCTTGCGCGCGATGTAGCGGGCCAGTTCTGCCGGCGCCTCGAACTGCATGCGCCAGGAGCGGGCCTCCTCATGCCGGTCGACCAGCCGGCCGACGCCGTCGACATGGCCCGAGACCAGGTGGCCGCCGAACGGCTTGTGCGGCGTCAGCGCCTTTTCCAGATTCACCCGCCGGGTGGGCTTCCAGGTCCCGCTGCTGGTGGCCTGCAGGGTCTCGACCGATAGGTCGGCGGCGAAGCCCCTGGCGGTCTGCTCGCGCACGGTCAGGCAGATGCCGCTCACCGCGACGCTGTCGCCGAGGGCGACATCCTTCAGGTAGCCGTCGTCGACCTCGATCTGCATGCGCGCGTCGCCGTCGCGGATGTCGACCGCCGTGATGCGCCCGACCGATTCGATGATGCCGGTGAACATCCTAGTGTCCTGCCTCAGAAATTGGCATGTGGATTTGCAGCCCCCTTGGGCGCGATGGCGGTGATGCGAAGGTCGGCGCCGATCATGCGCACGTCCACGAATTCCAGCTGCACGCGCCGGTCGAGCCGTTCCAGCCCGGGAATCGCCGCGAGGCCCCGCGCCGAATCGCCGAGCACGCAGGGCGCGAGGTAGCAGACCAGTTCATCGAACAGCCCGCCGCGCAGGAATGCGCCGGCCAGGCGGGCCCCGCACTCGACCAGCACGTGGTTGATCTCGCGCCGCCCCAGCTCGCGCAGCGCCTGTCCCAGATCCACGCTTCCGTCGGCGCCCAGGCTGACCGCGACGCGCTCGACTCCAGCGCCTTCATCGCCGGGCGAGGAAGGGGTGTCGATGCCGACGATCCGCAACCGGCGTGCGCCGTCGTCCGGCGACCACACCCGCGCCGCGGCGCCGACCCGCGCCCTGGAGTCGAGCACGATGCGATCCGGCTGGCGTATCCCGGTCGTGGCCGGACGCACCGTCAGCTGCGGGTCGTCGACCAGCGCGGTATCCGCGCCGGTCAGCACCGCGCCGGCCTCGGCGCGCAGCCGGTGCACGTCGGCGCGGGCCGCGTCCGAGGTGATCCATTTCGACTCGCCGCTGGCCATCGCCGTGCGGCCGTCCAGGCTGGCGGCGAGCTTGAGCGTCACGAACGGGCGGCCACGCTCCATGCGCGAGACAAAGCCGCGATTGAGTTCGCGAGCCGCCGATTCGAGCAGGCCGGTTTCCACCTCGATGCCGGCCGCGCGCAGACGCTCCACGCCCTGCCCGGCCACCTGCGGGTTGGGATCGCGCATGGCCGTCCACACGCGACGCACGCCCGCGGCGATCAGCGCGTCGGCGCAGGGCGGTGTACGTCCATGGTGTGAACAGGGCTCCAGGGAGACGAACAGGTCCGCGCCGCGTGCATCCGGTCCGGCGGCGCGCAGCGCCTGGATCTCGGCATGGGCCTGCCCGGCACGCTCGTGCCAGCCTTCCCCCACGACGACGCCATCGCGAACGATCACGCATCCCACGCGGGGATTGGGAAAGCAGGTCAGGTTTCCGCGCCGCGCAAGCCGCAGCGCCTGCGCCATGAAATCCGCGGGTCCGCGCGGCGTCATCGAGGTTTCGTCTTGCGCAGCGGCTCGGGGGGCTGCTTGCGCTCGCCCTCGCCGCCGGCGATCAGCGACATCTGGCTACGCCGCTGCTCGGGCGTCGGCAGGTGCTGCAGGCGCTCGATCTCGTCGCGGAACGCATTGGCGTCCTCGAAACTCAGGTAGATCGACGCGAAGCGCACGTAGGCCACATGGTCGAGATCGCGCAGTTCTTCCAGCACCCACTCGCCGACCTGGCGCGAGGGAACCTCACGCTCGGCGCTCTGGCGCAGCTTGCGCATCACGTTCTCGACGGCATGATCGACCGCATCCGGCGACACCGGCCGCTTGTACAAGGCGTTCCGGAAGCCCCGTTCGAGCTTGCCCTCGTCGAACGGCTCGGGCTTGCCGCCGCGCTTGATCACGTTGGGCATCGTGAGCTGTGCACGCTCGAACGTGGTGAAGCGGCCCTTGCACTGGGCGCACTCCCGACGCCGCCGTACCTGTGTCCCCTCCTCGGCCAGGCGCGAGTCGATGACGCGCGTGTCGCTCGCGTTGCAGAAGGGGCACTGCATCAGGAATCCTGGGCCCGCGAAGAAAGGGAACGCCGTGACAGCCGCGCCAGGCGCAGCAGGTGGACCGCGCTATCGCAGACGCTCATCTCAGGCCGCGCGCCGCATCCCACCGTAGACCGGGAAGCGCGCGCACAGCGTGCCCACCTCGCCGCGCACGTGGGCGATCACGCCCTCGAGATCGCCACCGGTGGACATCGCGTCGACGATGTCTGCAATCCAGCCCGCGACCTGCGCCATCTCGCTCTCGCCGAAGCCGCGGGTGGTCGAGGCCGGCGAGCCCAGGCGCAACCCGGAGGTGACGAAGGGGGACTTCGGGTCGTTCGGCACCGAGTTCTTGTTGACCGTGATGTGCGCGCGGCCCAGGGCCGCCTCGGCATCCTTGCCGGTGACGTTCTTGGCGATCAGGTCGAGCAGGAACAGGTGGTCGTCGGTGCCGCCCGAGACGACCTTGTAGCCGCGATCGAGGAAGACCCGGGCCATCGCCCGCGCGTTGACCACCACCTGCTTCTGGTAGGTCTTGAAGCTGGGATCGAGCGCTTCCTTGAAGGCCACCGCCTTGGCCGCCACCACGTGCATCAGCGGCCCGCCCTGGATGCCGGGAAACACGGCCGAGTTGAGCTTCTTGTTGAAGTCCTCGCTCTGGCCCTTGCTCAGGATGATGCCGCCGCGCGGTCCACGCAGCGTCTTGTGCGTGGTCGAGGTCACCACGTGCGCGTGCGGCAGCGGGCTCGGGTATTCGCCGGCCGCCACCAGGCCCGCCACGTGTGCCATGTCCACCCAGAACACGGCGCCGACCTTGTCGGCGATCTCGCGCATGCGCTTCCAGTCCTTGACGCGCGAATACGCGGAGAAGCCGCCGATCAGCATCTTCGGCTGGGTCTCCACCGCGATGCGCTCCATCTCCTGGTAGTCGATCAGGCCGGTGTCCGGATCCAGTCCGTAGGGCACGATCTTGTGATGGCGACCGGAGAAGTTCGCGGCGTTGCCGTGGGTCAGGTGTCCGCCCTGGGCCAGGTTCATGCCCATCACCGTGTCGCCGGGCTTGACCAGGGCCAGGAAGATCGCCGCGTTCGCCTGCGCGCCGGAATGCGGCTGGACATTGGCGAAGTCGCAGTCGAACAGCTTCTTCACGCGGTCGATGGCGAGCTGCTCGGCCACGTCCACGTGTTCGCACCCGCCGTAGTAGCGCTTGCCCGGATAGCCCTCGGCGTACTTGTTGGTGAGCGCCGAGCCCTGCGCCTGCATCACCGCGGGGCTGCAGTAGTTCTCGGAGGCGATCAGCTCGATATGCGCTTCCTGCCGCGCATTTTCGTCGGCGATGGCGGCGGCGAGTTCCGGATCGGCTTGGGTCAGGCTGGGGGCGTTGGCGTACATGCGGAGAACGGGAATCGGCAATCGGGAACGGGGACCAGGAATCGAGGACCGGAAAGGCGTTCGGGCTACTGCGATTCCCGATTCCCCATCGCCGGTTTCCGGCTTTTCAGTCGACCACTTCCAGCATCAGGTCCAGCGCCTTGCGCGCCGGGTCGGCGATGTTCTGCGGAACCCGGATCTGGTTGACCGCCTGGCCGGCGACGAGGTTGTCCAGGCACCAGGCCAGGTGCTGGGGATCGGTGCGGAACATGGTCGAGCACATGAAGACGGTCGGGCTCATGAACTGCACCTGCACGCCCCTGGGCTTCATCTCGTCGGCCAGACGATTGACCAGATTGAGTTCCGTGCCGATCAGCCAGTGGTCGCCGGGCTGGCTCGCCCGCACCGTACGCAGGATGTACTCGGTGCTGCCGACGAAGTCCGACTTCTGGCAGACCTCCCAGGCGTTTTCCGGATGGCTGATCACCTTGCCGTTCGGGTTGGCCTTGCGGAAGTTGTCGATGTGCGCCGGCTGGAACATCTGGTGGACCGAGCAGAAGCCCTTCCACAGGATGATCTTCGCGTTGCGGATCTGCTCCTCGCTCAGGCCGCCGCGCGGCTTCATGAAATCCCAGGTGACCATCTGGTCGAGCGGGATCCCCATGCGGTAGCCGGTGTTGCGGCCCAGGTGCTGGTCGGGGAAGAACAGGACCTTCTCGCGGCGGCTG
>CAMLNE010000160.1 GCA_946481265.1 uncultured Panacagrimonas sp.
GCTTCCGGCCCTTCCTGCTGTCCTGGGGCGGGACCGAGACCTACATCGGGGGCAGCAAGGTCAACCACCTGGGGTACGCGAAGTCGAAGTCGTACGGGATCTCGATCTCGCAGTACAGCCCCTCGCTGGTCAACCAGATGAAGCGGTCGCACCCGACCGGCTGGCTGATCGATTCCGAGTTCTACGACAACTGGTACGGCTTCTACTGCTACGAGGCCGACGACGTGGTCATTGCACGCAACGTGTACCGCGGCAACATCGTCTACGGCATCGATCCGCACGACCGCTCGCGCCGCCTGATCATCGCGGAGACCGAGGCCTACGACACCAAGCAGAAGCACGGCATCATCGTCTCGCGCGAGGTCAACGACAGCTGGATCTTCCGCAACCGCGCGTACGACAACGGCCTGTCCGGCATCGTGCTCGACCGCTCGAGCATCCACAACATCGTGGCCGACAACACCACCTTCGGCAACGCCTCGGACGGCATCACCATCTACGAGAGCAGCGACAACCTGCTGTGGGCCAACCACGCGGTGGGCAACGGCCGCCACGGCATCCGCGTGCGCAACAGCATGCGCGTGCGGCTGTACAACAACCGCTGCATCGGCAACGGCTCCAACGGCGTCTACGGCCACATCAAGAACCTGGCCGGCACCGACCGCGACCTGGTGCTGGATCCCTTCCAGCAGAGCGTCTCGCTGGTGGTGGTCGGCGGCCAGCTCACCCACAACGACAGCGGGCCGGTGGCGATCGACAGTCCCCTGAGCGTGGAGCTGTACGACGTCGATCTGCTTGCACCGACCAAGGCGCAGGGCCTGCGCATGGCCGGCATCCTGGGCGAGCTGCAGGCCGAGGTGCTCGACCTGCTGGTGCGCAAGCGCGTGCCGGTGATCATCGAACCTGCCAGCGGCGCCGGCCGCGACGGCGCCTGAGGCCGGCCCATGGTCTTTTCCTCCAACATCTTCCTGTTTGCGTTCCTGCCGCTGTTCCTGGCGATCTACTTCGCCTGCCCGAACCGGTATCGCAACGGGGTGGTGCTGATCGGCAGCTACGTGTTCTACGCGTGGTGGCGCGTGGATTTCCTGTTCCTGTTCGTCGCGATCACCGCGTGGAACTACTGGATCGGCCTGCGCATCGTGGGCTGCGGCATCCGCACGGCACCGGCGCGCCGATGGTTGACGCTCGGCGTGGCCGGCGACCTGGCCGCGCTCGGCTATTTCAAGTACGCGAACTTCGGCGTCGCCACCTTCAACGAGATCTTCACGGCCGCCGGTATGGAGCCGTTCACGTGGACGACCATCATCCTGCCCATCGGCATCTCCTTCTACGTGTTCCAGGCGATCAGCTACATCGTCGACCTGTACCGTGGTGACGCCGAGCCGACCCGCGACTTCGTCTCCTTCGCCGCATTCATCGCGTTGTTCCCCCAGCTGATCGCGGGCCCGGTGCTGCGCTACAAGGACCTCGCCGACCAGTTCGCGAGCCGCACGCACAGCGTCGACAAGTTCTCCGAAGGCGCGATGCGCTTCATGCAGGGCTTCATCAAGAAGGTCTTCATCGCCGACTCGATCGCGCCGATGGTGTCGGCGGGCTTCGCCCTGCAGGACCCGAGCACGGCCGACGCGTGGATCACCGCGCTGGCCTATACCGCGCAGCTCTACTTCGACTTCTCCGGCTACAGCGACATGGCCATCGGCCTGGGCCTGATGATGGGCTTCCGCTTCATGGAGAACTTCAACCAGCCCTACGTGAGCCAGAGCATCACCGAGTTCTGGCGGCGCTGGCACATCAGCCTGTCGAGCTGGCTGCGCGACTATCTCTACGTGCCGCTGGGCGGCAACCGCGGCGGCACGTTCAAGACCTATCGCAACCTGTGGCTGACCATGGTGCTCGGCGGTCTCTGGCATGGCGCCAACTGGACGTTCGTGCTGTGGGGTGTCTGGCACGGCACCATCCTGGCCATCGAGCGCGCCCTGGGCATCGGCACCGACCTGAAGACGCCATGGCGCGTCTGGCGCTGGGCGCCGACCTTCCTGTTCGTGATCCTGGGCTGGGTGATGTTCCGCGCCGACAGCGTCGGCGAGGCCACGCGCTTCTACCAGGCGATGTTCCGCTTCGACGGACGCGGCGTCAGCGACGTCTACGGCAGCGGCATCGACTCGCTGCAGCTGTACACCCTGCTGCTGGCCTATGTGGTGCTCGCGCTGGCCGGTGCGTACAGCCGCCGGCAGCCGAACGCGCCGCGTGGCCCGGTGCTGGCCGGCGGCCCCGGCCCGATCGCGCTCGGTTCGCGCGAGGTGCTCGCCGCCGCGCTGGTGCTGCCGGTCTTCGCGCTGGCCGTGCTCAAGCTCTCCGCGCAGAGCTATTCGCCCTTCCTCTACTTCCAGTTCTGAGATGCGATCGCCCATGCGCACCTATCACTGGATTACCTCGATCCTGTTCGGCGCCATCATCGTCGTGACCGCCGCGGCCGCGGCGCTGCGCGCCGTTCCCTACGACGCGCCCGAAAACGTCGATGTCGTCGGCGGAGGCCTGAGCCACGCCTTCGAGTCGCACTACGACAAGGTCTTCCCGGTGAAGACCTTCGGCACCAACCTGTGGGGCGCCATCCAGTACGCGCTGTTCCGTGAAGGCCGCGCCGGCGTGGTGGTCGGCCAGAACGGCTGGCTCTACACCAGCGAGGAATTCACCGACCACGAGAATTCGCAGGCGCAGATCCGCGCCAACCTGGCGCTGATCGCCGATGTGCAGCAGCGCCTGCGCCAGCGCGGCACCGAGCTGACGGTGGCCCTGGTGCCGGCCAAGGTGCGCCTCTACCCGGAATACCTGGCCCACCAGCAGCCGGCGGCCCTGCACCGCGATCTCTACCAGCGCGTGCAGCAGGCGCTGCAGTCGCGCGGCGTGCAGGCGCCCGACCTGCTCGCCGCGCTCGAGCGGTGCAAGTCCGAGCAGCCGGTGTTTCTGCGCACCGACACGCACTGGACACCGGCCGGTGCACGCTGCACCGCCCAGGCCCTGGCCGGCGAGCTGCACCGGGCACGGGATGACGGCACGCCGTCCTTCGTCACCGAGTTCGCGCAGGCACAGCCGCACCAGGGCGATCTCATGCAGTTCCTGCCGCTGGCGCCGTACTTCTCGCTGCTGATGCCGCAGCCCGACCTGCTGAGCGTGGCCACCACGCAGTCGCTTTCCGCGGATCTGCTCGGCGACATGCCGGCCCCCGCGGTGGTGTTGGTGGGGACCAGCTACAGCGCCGACGAGCGCTGGAATTTCGACGGCGCGCTGCGCGAGGTGCTGGACGAGGACGTGCTGAACATGGCGAGCAAGGGCCGTGGCCCGTTCGAGCCGATGCTCGCCTACCTCGATCAGGCGCCGCAGGACGGCGAGGCGCCGCGGCGCCTGATCTGGGAGATCCCGGAGCGCTACATGCCGACCGGCCAGACCCTGGACAACGGCGAGCCGCCGGCGCAGATCGCGCTGGGCGCGGCGCCGCCGATGCACGCCGCACAACCCTGAACGATGGAGACAAGCATGGAACCCATGACCGATGAAAAGACCAGGCAGGGCCGGCCGCAACCCCCACCTGCTCGCGAGCCGCGCCACCGCCGCAACCTGCTGCTGATGATCCTTGCGCTGGCCGCGATGATCTTCGCCACCGGCGAGGTCGCCACTGCCGGTGACGGCGGCCTGTACGGCCCGGCCGCGCCGCCGGGATCGGCCTTCATCCGCATCTTCAATGCCAGCGACACCGACGACCTGACCGCCACCGTCGGCAACGAGACGGTGCCCGACATCCGTGCCTGGAATGCCAGCGAGTTCATCTTCCTGCCGGCCGGCACGCATGCGCTGGTCGCCGGTGACAACAAGGACTCGGTGACCCTGGCGCCGGACCGCTACTACACGGCGGTGGCGGGCGCAGGAACGGTGCGCCTGATCGACGACGACAACACCGGCAACCGCCTCAAGGCCCTGCTCATCCTCTACAACCTCAGCGGCAGCAAGGCCCTGAGCCTGCGCACGCAGGACGGCGCCACCGTCGTCATCCCCGACGTGGCGGCAGATGCCTCGGGCAAGCGCGAGGTCAACCCGGCCAAGGTGAAGCTCGCGGTCTACGACGGCGACACCAAGATCGCGGATGCGCCGCCGGTCAGCCTGGCACGTGGCCAGGCCTTCAGCCTGTTCGTGGTCGGCGATGGCAGCGGCGCGGCGCCGCGCATGGCCTGGGCCATCAACTAGCGGTGAGCCTCATGCGAACGTCCACACGAACGTCCCCGCTGCTGCGCTGCGCCCTCTGGCTGTGCGGCGCCCTGTTGCCCGCGGCCGTCGCGCAGCCGGCCGGCGTCGTGCAGTTCCCGACGTTCGATGCCGAGCCCTGCTGCCAGCTGTGTCCGCAGGCGGCCGATCCGGCCAGCTACAACACCAAGTTCCTCGACAGTTTCCGCATGCTGGTGCAGGGCAGTGACGGCTGGCTGTTCCGGTCCCAGGCGGATCTGGTGACCGATTTCGCGCCGGGGCCCGGCGATCTCGATCGGCTGGTGGAGTTCCAGCAGGCGCTGCGCGAGCGGGGTGTGGAACTGGTGATGATGGTCCAGCCGCCGCGCGGCCTGATGCATGCCGACAAGCTGCGCGAGGTCGGCTACCCCTACAACGCCGCCGCTGCGCGCGCCAGCTATGAGCGCACGCTGCACGCGCTGCGTGCCAACGGGATCCCGGTGCCGGACATGGAGCGCCTGCTCGACGAGCCGGGCAGCGCCGACTACTTCTGGCGCAGCGATCATCACTGGACGCCCGAGGGCACGCGCCGCACCGCCCAGCTGGTGGCCGAGCGCGTGGTGCAGATGCCGCAGTACCAGCAGCTCCCGCGGCAGCAGTTCGTCACGCACCGCGAAGGCATCCTGGGTCGGCTGGGGACCCTGGACAACGCGGCCGGCCGCATCTGCGGCTACGGCGCACCGCGCCAGTATCTGCCGCGCTACGTCACCGAGCCGGTCGGAGGCGAGGGCGGCGCCGGACTGTTCGGCGACGAGTCGGTGCCGCAGGTCACGCTGATCGGCACCAGCAACAGCGGCGCGGCGTACAACTTCGCCGGCTTCCTGTCCGAGTACCTGCAGACCGACGTGCTCAATGCATCGGTGGTCGGCGGCGGCATGGACGGCGCGATGCTGGCCTACCTGCCGAGCGAGGAGTTCAAGGCGAACCCGCCGAAGATCCTGATCTGGGAGCTGCAGCACTTCCACAAGCTCGGCGACGACATGTTCTACCGGCAGGCGATGCCGCTGATGGAGGGCGGCTGCAACGGCATCGATCCGATCCTCGAACGCGAGGTCACGCTCAAGCAGGGCATGACCGAGGTCCTGTTCAACGGCGGTGGCGGCTCGGTGCTGCCGATCCGGGGACGCGACTACATCCTCGACGTGCAGTACAGCGATCCGCGCGTGCGCGAGATGCGCGGCGTGGTCTGGTACACCACCGGCAACAAGGACAGCCTGCGCATCGAGCACGCGCAGCGCGGCGCCTCGCACGAGGGTCGCTTCGTCGTCGAACTGCGCAGCGACCTGAAGTGGACCGAACAGGTCTTCATGGGTCTGGATCTCGAGGTGGCGCCACCGGAGCCGCCCGAGCCGGGCGCGGTGGCGCCGCCGCCACCGCCGCCGAGCACGGGTCCGCTGCGCGTCCGCGCCCGCCTGTGCAGCCGCAACGACGCCGGCAAGCGGGCGTCGACCCCCACATCGGCCCTCGCCGCTGCAGGCGTGCAGGCCGGTCATTGACCAGGACAGGACATTGAACGTACCCGGAACCCTACGCATGGCGGCCGCGCTGGCGCTGTTCTCGCTGGCAGCTGGCTGCAACGCGGCCGGCGATCCGACCGGCGCCGCCACACTGCCGGCTACCGCCGCGGTCGCCGCCACCCGCGCGCTGCCGCCCTCGACCCGGCTGGTGCCGCCGCCGGGATTCACCACGCCGGTGGTGCAGTCGGACAAGAAGACGCGCGACTGCCCGACCGATGCCCCGCCGTTCACTGGCCCGCTCGATTTTCCGAGCCGCTACGAGGGCTCCGACAAGGCGCGCGACGACGTCAACGAGAAGGCGGAGAAGCGGTACCGCAAGCTGATCGCCCCGATCCGGGCGATGGAGAAGGGCCTGAGCAACCAGGTCGACGACTACATGCGCAGCGGCCACGAGGAATCGCTGGCCTGCGCGCTGCGCCTGCTGCGCGACTGGGCGTCCGCGGACGGCCTGATGGGCGAGGCGATCACGCATACCGGCAAGTCCATGCGCAAGTGGGCGATGGGTAGCGTTGCGGCCGCCTACCTGCGCCTGAAGTTCTCCGCCTCGCGGCCGCTCGAGCGCGATCCGGAAACCATGCGCATGGTGGACGCCTGGCTGGATCGCATGGCCTCGCGCGTGGTGCTGGAGTGGCAGGACGCGCCCATGGAGAAGATGAACAACCACGAGTACTGGGCGGCCTGGGCGGTGATGGCCGCGGCGGTGGCGCTCGATCGCCGTGACCTGTTCGACTGGGCGATGAAGCAGTTCGGCATCGCCGCGACCCAGATCGATTCCCAGGGCTACCTGGCCAACGAACTGCGACGCGATACGCGCGCCCTGCAGTACCACAACTACGCGCTCACGCCGCTGGCGATGATCGCGGCCTTTGCCAAGGCCAACGGCGTGCCGCCCGACGCCGAGCAGACCGCCGCGATGGTGCGCCTGACCGGGCGCGTGCTCGATGGCGTCGAGGATCCGGAGGACTTCGAGGAGAAGACCGGAAAGAAGCAGATCGTGGCCGACATGTCGGAGCGATCCAAGTTCGCCTGGCTGGAGCCGTACTGCTGGACCTTCTCCTGCGACCAGGCGATGCAGCAACGGCGCGATGCCATGCGCCCGCTCAAGAGTTATCGCCTGGGCGGAAACCTCACCACGCTCTTCCATCCCGAGCCGAGCGCCTCGTGACGCTGCCGCGGCGCCTGGCGACCCCCTGCAGGAAATCACCGACCAAGGAACCCCCCATGGACTACCCGACCCGCATCGAAACCGCCCGTCCCCGTACGGTCGTCCCCGTGCTGATGGCCGGCGGCAGCGGCAGCCGCCTGTGGCCGTTGTCGCGCGAGAGCTATCCCAAGCAGTTCCTGGCCCTGCACGGTGCGCACAGCCTGCTGCAGAACACCGCGCTGCGTGCGCGCCGGGTGGCGGGCGCCACGGCGCCGCTGGTGATCGGCGCCGACGGGCACCGCTTCCTGATCGCCGAGCAGCTGCGCGAGGCCGGCATTGCCGAGTCCACGCTGCTGCTCGAACCCGAGGGTCGCGACACGGCGCCGGCCGCCGCGGTGGCGGCGCACTACGTGGCCGCCGAGATCGACCCGCAGGCGGTCGTCTTCCTGATGGCGGCCGACCACGTGATCACCGACCTGGCCGCCTTCGTCGAGGCCGCGGACACGGGCGCCGCCCTGGCCGCGGACGGGCACATCGTCACCTTCGGCATCCGGCCGACCGGTCCGGAAACCGGCTTCGGCTACCTGCGCAGCGGTGCGCCGCTGACGGCCGATCCGCGCGCGCGCCGTGTCGAGGCCTTCGTCGAGAAGCCCGACGCGGCGCGGGCGCAGGCCTTCCTGGATGCCGGCAACCACTGGTGGAACAGCGGCATGTTCATGTTCCGCGTGGATCGCTTCCTGGAGCTGCTGCAGCGCCTCGAACCCTCGCTGAGCCACAGTGCACACGCCGCCGTGAGCCTGGCCGCGGTGACGCCGGACGGGCTGAACCTGAATGTCGAGGCGTTCTCGTCCTGCCGCAAGGTGTCGCTGGACTACGCGGTGATGGAGAAGCTCGACGACATCGCGCTGGTGCCGCTCGACGCCGGCTGGGACGACGTCGGCAGCTGGAACTTCCTGGCCGGACAGCCGGCCAGCGACGATCAGGACAACCGCACGCGCGGCGACGTGCTGATGCAGGACTCGCGCGGAAACCTGGTGCATGCGCAGAGCCGGCTGGTGACGATGATCGGCGTGGAGGATCACGTCGTGGTGGAAACCGAGGACGCCATCCTGGTGGCGCCGCGCGCCCGCGTGCAAGACGTCAAGGGCATGGTGCAGAAGCTCAAGCAGGACGCCCGCGAGGAGGTGGTCGCACACCATCGCGTGTATCGCCCCTGGGGCTACTACGAGTCCATCGCCGGCGGCGAGCGGTTCCAGGTCAAGCGCATCATGGTCAAGCCCGGCGAGAAGCTGAGCCTGCAGATGCATCACCATCGTGCCGAGCACTGGGTGGTGGTCAAGGGCACCGCACGGGTCACCTGCGGCGATCGCGAGTTCCTGCTGTGCGAGGACCAGTCCACCTACATCCCGCTGGGCAATGTGCACCGGCTGGAGAACCCGGGACTGGTCGCGCTGGAACTGATCGAGGTGCAGTCCGGCGTCTACCTGGGCGAGGATGACATCGTGCGCCTGGAGGACGTCTACGGGCGCAGCGGACAGCCGTCCACGCCCGCCGGCAAGCCGTCGGCCGTCGCGGCCTGATCCGGTGCAGAACGTCCAACGATCCCCCGCCACGCCGTTCGACATCGGAATCCACGCCCACGCCATGCCTCCTGCTGCTGCCCGCCTGAACTGCTTCAAGGCCTACGACATCCGCGGACGGGTGCCCGACGAACTCAACGCGGACATCGCCTATCGCCTCGGGCACGCCTACGCCGAGCGCTTCGGGCCGCGCGCCGTGGCCCTGGGCCGCGACGTGCGCCACAGCTCGCAGCCGCTGCTCGAGGCCCTGGCCCACGGGTTGTGCGAGCGTGGCGTGGAGGTGCTCGACCTGGGCCTGTGCGGAACCGAGGAGGTCTACTGGGCGGCCCAGCAGCCCGGCGTGGACGGCGCGATCGAGGTCACCGCCAGTCACAACCCGATCGACTACAACGGCATGAAGCTGGTGCGCGCCGGCGCGATCCCGATCTCGGGCGATACCGGCCTGCGCGAGATCGAGCAGGTCGTGTCGTGCAGCACGGCGCAGGCGCCGGTCGGGAGCGCACCGCGGATGACGCCGGCCAGCTTTCGCGAGGCCTATGTCGAGCATTTGCTGGGCTACCTGGACCTGCCCTCGCTGCGTCCGATGAGCGTGGTGGTCAATGCCGGCAACGGTGCCGCCGGCCCGCTGCTCGACGCCCTGGAGCCGCGCCTGCCGTTTCGCCTGGTCAAGCTCAACCACGCGCCCGATGGCAGCTTTCCCAACGGCATTCCCAATCCCCTGATCCCGCAGACGCGCACCGTCACGACGGGGGCGGTGCGCGCGGCCGGCGCCGATTTCGGCGTGGCCTGGGACGGCGACTTCGACCGCTGCTTCCTGTTCGACGAGAAGGGCGCGTTCATCGAGGGCTACTACATCGT
>CAMLNE010000161.1 GCA_946481265.1 uncultured Panacagrimonas sp.
GCCTGCCCGGGTCGGCTGTCGCGTGGAGACGGCGCATGAACATCAAGCTGCTGGTGAGCATGGCCAACGACATCGGCCGCTTCTTCGGTTCCGAGCCGACCGCCGAAGCGCGCGTGACGGGCGTCTTCGATCACCTGCGCCGATTCTGGGACCCGCGCATGCGCCGGCAGATCGCCGCCTACGTGCGCGATGGCGGCACGGGTTTGGCCGATCATGTGCACGCCGCGGTACTGCGGCTGGATCCACCGCCCGCAACCTGAGTCCCTGCGGTCTTCTTCGCGTTCCTTCTTCCCTGACCTTCCCATGCAAGACGCCACCCGCACCCTGCTGCAGGACTACTACGCCGCCTTCAACAAGGGCGACTGGCACGCGTTCCTGGACATGCTCACCGAGGATGTCGTCCACGACATCAACCAGGGCAGTCGCGAGGTCGGCCGGGCGGCGTTCGGCGCCTTCATGCAGCGCATGAACCGCTGCTATTCGGAACAGATCACGGACATCACGGTCATGACCGCGGCGGACGGCAGCCGCGCGGCGGTGGAATTCACCGTGCTCGGCACCTACCTGAACTCCGACGAAGGCCTGCCCGCGGCCACCGGGCAGACCTACCGGCTGCCGGGCGGCGCGTTCTTCGAGATCCGCGGCGGCAAGGTGGCGCGGGTCACCAACTACTACAACCTGCAGGACTGGCTCGAGCAGGTCGGGGCCTGATGTCCGGACTGCGCATCGAGCTGCTGCGGGGCGAGGCGATCGCCGCGCAACTGGATGCACTGGCGCGGCTGCGCATCGCCGTCTTTCGCGAGTGGCCCTACCTCTACGCGGGCACGCTGGCCTACGAGCAGCAGTATCTCGACACCTACCTGCGCTGCCCGCGCAGCCTGGCGATCCTCGCCTGGGACGGCGAGCGTTGCGTGGGTGCGTCCACCGCGCTGCCGCTGGAGGACGCCGGGGCCGCGGCGCAGGCGCCCTTCCTGGCCCGCGGGCAGGCGGTCGCGCCGATCGACTACTTCGGCGAGTCGATCATCCTGCGGCCCTGGCGGGGGCGCGGCCTGGGCGTGACGTTCTTCGAACTGCGCGAGGCGCATGCACGGGAGCTGGGCCTGTCGATCTGTGCGTTCTGCGCCGTCGAGCGGCCTGCGGACCACCCTGCGCGGCCGGCGGACCACGTGACCAACGACGCCTTCTGGAGCCGGCGTGGGTACCAGCGCCAGGACGACATGCACACCTCCTTCGACTGGCCGGACATCGGCCAGGAGCAGTCCACGGCCAAGACGATGGGCTTCTGGATGTGCCGGCTGTGAGTGCGTTCATCGCCGCCGTCGCGCAGTACCCGGTGAGCCGGCCCGCGTCCTGGGCCGCCTTCGAGGCGGGACTGGCGCACTGGGTGGAGCAGGCCGCCACCCGGGAGGCGAGGCTGCTGGTGTTCCCGGAATACGCCTCGATGGTGCTGCCCGCGCTGTTCGACGCTGCAGTGCAGGCGGACCTGCACGCACAGCTGGAGGTGATGCAGTCGCTGCGCGAGGACTACCTGGCGCTGCATCGCCGCCTGGCCGTCGAACACGGCGTGTATCTGCTCGCCGGCAGCTTTCCCTGGCGTCTGGATGACGGCCGTGCCGTGAACCGGGCCTGGCTGTGCGCGCCCTCCGGCGCGACCGCCTTCCAGGACAAGCAGGTGATGACGCGCTTCGAGCGCGAGCAGTGGGGAATCGTCGCCGGCGAGCCGCCGCGGGTGTTCGATACCGCGCTGGGCTGCCTGGGAATCGCCATCTGCTACGACGCCGAGTTCCCGCTGCTGGTGCGGGCCCAGGTCGAGGCGGGCGCCGACCTGCTGCTGGTGCCATCCTGCACCGACGCCGCCGCCGGCTATCACCGGGTGCGGGTGGCGGCCTGCGCGCGGGCGCTGGAAAGCCAGTGCCCGGTGCTGATGTCGCCGCTGGTGGGCGAGGCGGCCTGGTCCCCGGCGATCGACGTGAACGTGGGGGCGGCCGGTGTCTACGGTCCACCCGATCGCGGTTTCCCGGACGATGGCGTGATGGCCCAGGGCCGGATCGGCGATCCGGGCTGGGTCTACGCGCGGATCGATCCCGCGCTCACCCGCCGGGTGCGTCGCGACGGGCAGGTGCTGAATCTCGAACACTGGCCCGAGCAGGCGCGAGCCGCCGTCGCGACGCGGGTGGCCGTCTGAAGGCGGGAGCACCCGGAGAAACACGAAGGCAAGACAGGCGAAGGCAAGGGACGCGAAGCAAGACAGAGGCACAAGGCAGAGCAAGGCAGGCGTGGGCTCCAACCGGGAGCGGACCGACGTGCCTTCGCCGCCGCGAGAATCAGCCAGCCCTGCCTGCGTTCCCGTTGGCGTCTTGCGGTATTGCAGAAGTCATTTTTTCAACTCCAACCCAAGGACAAGGAGAAGGTCGATGGACGTACGCGCTGCGATTGCGCTGGAAGCGGGCAAGCCGCTGGTGGTGGACACGGTGCAGCTGGAGGGCCCGAAGGCGGGCGAGGTGCTGGTCGAGATCAAGGCCACCGGCCTGTGCCACACCGACAAATACACCCTGTCGGGCGCCGATCCGGAGGGCCTCTTCCCGAGCATTCTCGGACACGAGGGTGCGGGCATCGTCGTCGACGTCGGGCCGGGCGTGACCACCTTGAAGAAGGGTGACCACGTGATCCCGCTGTACACGCCCGAATGCCGGCAGTGCAAGAGCTGCACCTCGCACAAGACCAACCTGTGCACGGCGATCCGCGCCACGCAGGGCAAGGGCCTGATGCCGGACGGGACCAGCCGCTTCTCGTACAAGGGCAAGCCGGTGATGCACTACATGGGCTGCAGCACCTTCGCCAACTACACGGTGATGCCGGAGATCGCGCTGGCCAAGGTCCGCGAGGACGCCCCGTTCGACAAGATCTGCTACATCGGCTGCGGCGTGACCACCGGCATCGGCGCGGTGCTGTTCACGGCCAAGGTGGAGGCCGGCGCGAACGTGGTGGTGTTCGGGCTGGGCGGGATCGGCCTGAACGTGATTCAGGGCGCGAAGATGGTTGGCGCCAACATGATCATCGGCGTCGACGTCAATCCGGGGCGCGAGCAGATGGCGCGCGACTTCGGCATGACGCACTTCGTGAATCCCAAGCAGATCGAGGGCGACTTGGTCGCGCACCTGGTCGAATTGACCGGCGGCGGGGCCGACTACAGCTTCGAGTGCGTCGGCAACACCACCCTGATGCGCCAGGCCCTGGAGTGCTGCCACCGCGGCTGGGGCGTGAGCACGATCATCGGCGTGGCGGCGGCCGGGCAGGAGATCTCGACCCGGCCGTTCCAGCTGGTGACCGGTCGTCGCTGGCAGGGCACGGCCTTCGGCGGCGCCCGCGGCCGCACGCAGGTGCCGCAGATCGTCGACTGGTACATGGACCGCAAGATCGAGATCGACTCGCTGATCACGCACGTGATGCCGCTGGAAAAGATCAACGAGGGCTTCGACCTGATGACACGCGGCGAATCGATCCGCGGCGTCGTGGTGTTCTGAGGTCCGGGCGGCCGCTGGCGGCGCCGTGTCGACCGGGCCGGCTCCTTCGGGAGCCGGCCTTTTTCGTGGCGCGCCGGGATCGGCCGGAGACAGGGGCATGCCGTGCGAGGACCCCTCTCTTTTCCTTTGCGTCCCGTGCGCCCTTGGCCGGGCTGGCCTGGCGGCCTCTCAGCGCGCCGGCTGCAAGATTGTCGGGCAATCCCGCTCGAATGTAGGACAGTTCAAGCCCGAGTCGAGGGTGTCCGCACTAGTGCCAACCCTCGCGAGGGGACGCCCTGATTGCCGCTATTTGGGCCGAATTTATAGTGCGCGGACGTCTCCCACCCAAGCCGGGTGACCCGGCGCATCCATCTACTAAAAGAGGCGGGCTCTATGTCCATGCTGATCAGTATCGATAACGGCGGAACTCTCACCGACGTCTGCGTGATCTACGGCGCGAAGGTGTTCCGCGCCAAGACGCTCACCACACCGCACGATCTCACCCAGTGCTTCGTGCAGGTGCTCAAGGAAGCTTCCAAGCGCGTCTACGGAGAGGAGCGGCTCTCCGCACTGCTCGAGGAAGTCGACTACATCCGCTATTCCACCACCCAGGGCACGAATGCGGTCGTGCAGCGCAAGGGGCCCCGTCTGGGGCTGATCCTGCGCAAGGGCCAGGATCCCAAGAAGCTGGCCCGCAACCAGGACGAGCGCGATCTGTTCGAGGCCACCGTCGCCGACCGCATCGCCTTCGTCGATCCCTCGCTGTCCGGCGAAGAACTGGAATCGAGCATGACCCAGGTCATCAACCAGCTGATGTCGGCCGGCGCGAACCGCGTGGTCGTCAGCCTGGGTGGCGCGCAGATCGCCGCCGACGAGCAGAAGGTCAAGAGCGTGGCCCTGCGGCGCTATCCGCGCCACCTGCTCGGCGCCGTGCCGATCCTGTATTCGCACCAGCTCTCCGACGATCGCGACGATGCCCGGCGCACCTGGAGCAGCCTGCTCAACGCCTTCCTGCATCCGGCGATGGAGCGCTTCCTCTACAACGCGGAAAACGTGCTGCGTGAGGCCCGCGCCCGCAATCCGCTGCTGATCTTCTGCAACGACGGCAGCTCCTCGCGCGTGGCCAAGACCGTTGCGCTCAAGACCTGGGGCTCGGGTCCGCGTGGCGGCATGGAAGGCGCCCGCGCCATCGCGCAGCACTACGGCAAGAACACGCTGCTGACCATGGACATCGGCGGCACCACCACCGACATCGGCGTGGTCGACCGCGGTGAAGTGCGCGAGCAGCGCTGGGGCGCGCTCGAGGACATCCAGATCTCGTTCCCGCTGTGCGAGGTCGAGAGCCTGGGCGCCGGCGGCAGCTCGGTGTTCAAGGTCGTCGGCGGCAAGCTGCAGGTCGGCCCCGAGTCGGTGGGCAGTGCGCCGGGGCCCGCCTGCTTCGGCTACGGCGGCAAGGAGGCGACGATCACCGACGCCTACCTGCTGCTGGGCATCCTGGACGGCGACTCCTACTTCGGCGGCAGCCTGAAGCTCGACGCCGAGCGCGCCAAGGCGGCCATCACGGAGAACGTTGCGACGCCGCTCGGGGTGAGCCTGGAAGAGGCGCTGATGCGCATGGAGCAGGCCTACACCACCAAGATCGCCGAGGCCATGAAGACGCTTGCGCCCGACCTCAAGGACGCCGCGCTGCTGGCCTTCGGTGGCGCCGGCCCGATGACGGCCTGCCGCGTCGCCGAGGCGCTGGGCGTCAACGAGATCATCGTGCCGCGCATGGCGGCCGTCTTCAGTGCCTTCGGCATCGGCTTCTCGGACATCGCGCACAACTACGATGCCGCGCTGACCGATACCGGTGACAAGGGCCTGGCCAATGTGATCGAGCGCCTGACCCAGCGTGCCGCCCGCGACATGTTCGCCGAGGGCTTCGATCTGTCCGAGTGCGCGATCGAAAAGACGCTGACCTTCTCGCAGAACGGCGAGCAGGCCACGCGTCGCCTGAACGGCGAACAGAAGGTGCCCGAGGGCCTCAAGTCCGCGCAGGACCTGCGCGTGCAGCTGCGCGCGACCAAGTCGATCCCGCACTACGCCCTCAAGCAGGACGACATCAAGGGCGGCAAGGTGGCGACGGCCAAGCTCAGCCGCCAGGTGCGCCTGAGCGACAGCGGCAAGCTGAACGACACCAAGCTGCCCCTGTTCCGCCACGAGGAACTGACCCCCGGACAGGGTGCTGCCGGGCCCGCGGTGGTGGAAGAGGAGTACTTCACCTGCCTGGTGCCCCCTGGCTGGAAGTTCAGCGTCAACGACAACCACGACCTCGTGCTGACAAGGGGCTGAGGCGAGAAGAACGTATCTGCCGCGCGAGCGCGCCACGACCGGATGAGAACCACAGGCCCCAGGCCGTTCTCCTCCATCTGCGCGAACCGCGGCAACTGAAATCTTGAGAGGAATCCGAATGAAAATCGCAATGACCGAGTACCTGCAGATCGATCTCGACAAGGAACGCTGGATGTGTCGCGTCTGCGACCACGATGTCGCCCCGGCCCGCGGCAACTACAAGGAAGGGCTGTTGGTCCACGCGCGTGATCCGCGCGAGATCCACAAGCCCATCCTGGATACTTCGTACGAGTTCACCTTCGCGCCCGACCCGGACTGGGTGCAGATCGTGGAGTACTACTGCCCGAGCTGCGGCACCCAGATGGAGGTCGAATACCTCACGCCGGGCCACCCGCCGCTGCACGACATGGAATTCGATATCGATGCGCTGAAGGCGCAGTGGGCCAAGCGGGCCCCGCAGGACACCAGCAAGCTGGCCGGTCCCGAGCCGCTGGGCGTCGAATACCACTCCCACAAGTCCGGCGGCATGCCGCGCGGGCGCTAAGGAGATCCAAACATGAAAAGAGTCGCCGTCGATATCGGTGGAACCTTCACCGACTGCTTCATGGTCTGGAACGAACACACGATCCAGTCCAAGGCGTTGACCACGCACCACAACCTCGCGCTCGGATTCCGCGAGGCGCTGCAGGCGGGTTGTTCCAAGCTCAATCTCGACATGCAGGACGTGCTGTCCGAGGTCGATTCCGTCCGCTACGCCACCACCCTGGGCACCAACGCGCTGATCGAGCGCAAGGGTCCCAAGGTGGCTCTGCTGGTCACCGCCGGCTACGAGTCCACCGTGCCGCTCGCCCGCGGCCGCGGCTATGGCGAGGGACTGAGCGAGAAGAGCCAGGCGGACCTCCCGGGCGCCTGCCGGCCGCCGGCACTGGTGCCGATCCCGATGATCGCCGGCGTGCGCGAACGCCTGGACGCGGTCGGCAACGTGCTGATGCGTCTGGACGAGGACGACCTGCGCGAGAAGATCCGCAATCTCGTCGACCGTGGTGCGCAGAGCTTCTGCGTGGCGTTGGTCAACTCGGTCGCCAATCCCGTTCACGAACGCCGGATCCAGGAGATCCTGCTCGAGGAGTATCCCGAGCACATGCTCGGCGCGATGCCGATCGTGATGTCGCACAAGGTGGCAGGCCGCAAGGGTGAGTACGTGCGCGCCTCGTCGACGATCATCGACGCCTTCCTGCACGACGTGATGTATCACGGCCTGTCGTCGCTGGAGCTGAACCTGCGCGAATCCAGCTACACCAAGCCGATGCTGGTGATCCACAACTCCGGCGGCATGGCGCAGCTCAACTCCACCGACGCACTGCAGACGATCCACTCGGGTCCGGTCGCCGGCGTGTCCGCCTCCGAGCACCTGGCGGCGGAAGCCGACCTGGGCAACGTGATCTGCACCGACATGGGCGGCACCAGCTTCGACATCGGCCTGGTCGTCGAAGGCGGCGTCAAGCACTACGACTTCAACCCGGTCATCGAGCGCTGGATGGTCAGCGTGCCGATGATCCACCTGGTCACGCTCGGTGCCGGCGGCGGCTCCATCTGCCGCTACGACCGTCTGTACAACACCGTGCAGGTGGGCCCGGAGTCGGCCGGCTCGAACCCTGGTCCCGCCAGCTACGACCGCGGCGGCCTGAAGCCGACGGTAGCGGACGCCGACCTGGTGCTCGGCTACCTGGATCCGGCCAACTACGCCGGTGGCGCCATCAAGCTCAAGCCCAATCGCGCCAAGCAGGCCATCGAGGACGAGATCTGCGAGGCGCTGGACGTGTCGGTGACCGAGGGCGCGCTGATGGTCAAGCGCAAGGTCGACGCCAACATGGCCAACGGCATCGCCACCGAGCTGCGCGCCCGCGGCTACGACCCGTCGAACTTCACGCTGCTGGCCTACGGCGGCAACGGTCCGCTGCACGGCTGCGGCATCGCCAACCAGCTCGGCATCGACCGCATGCTGGTGCCGCCGTTCTGCTCGGTCTTCTCGGCGGTGGGTGCGGGCAACATGCACCAGCTGCACATCCACGAGAAGTCGCTGTTCATGTGGATCTTCGACAGCAACACCCGCAAGCTCTACAACGACTACGCGGCCTTCAACAAGATCGTCGAGGAGCTGGAGGAAGCCGGCCGCCAGGACCTGCTGCGCCAGGGCATGAAGCCCTCGGACATCAAGCACAAGCTAGAGCTCGACATGCGTTTCGGAAACCAGCTTGCGCAGACCACGGTGGTCGCGCCCAAGCTGCGCTTCGAGAGCATGGAAGACGTGATGGCCATCATCAAGCAGTTCTCGCTCGACTACGGCAACCGCTTCGGCAAGGGATCGGAGGCGCCCGAGGCGGGCATCCGCATCAACACGATCCGCGTGCAGAGCTACGTCGAGCTGGAAACGGTGGGACTCGGCAACCTGCGCGCGAAGACCACCAAGGCGGCAGGCAAGGCGCCCGGGTCCCGCAAGTGCTACTTCGTCGGCCATGAAGGCGCCGTCGACACCGCGATCTACAACCACGAGGGGCTCGAGGTGGGATCGGTGGTGACGGGCCCCGCCATCGTCGTATCGACCACCACCACCTACCTGGTTGAACCAGGCTGGACCTGCGAGATCGGCGAACACGGCGCGGCATGGTTCACGCGTGGAACCGCAACCGCAGGCGGCAAGGCGATCAAGGCCTCTTCCACGGCCAAGGCAAAGGCCTGAGCCTCAACACCAGAATCCGGAGTCATCAAATGGGCAAGAACGAAGCTCAAAGCTACACCGAGAAGGAAAAGTCGATCGTCGACCAGTTCCTGGCCGACAACGTGCTGTTCCTGGGTCCCGATCCCGAGATCATGGAAGAGCATGATTTGTCTGCGCGCACGGAGGTGGAAGAGGCGGCGCTGGCAAACTCCACCGACGCCGCCATGCATGCGCTGGTACGCGACCGCCTGCAGGCGGGTGCGAACGAATCGTTCGAGATGCTCGAACAGATGGGCGCGGCGCCCGGCGCCAAGTGGGGAGACCTGATCACCGGCGTCTTCACCGCCAGCGGCGACCTGGCAGTATCCAGCGCCGGCGGCGTGCTGATCTTCTCCGCGGTCGTGCATCACCCGATCAAGTACATCGTCAAGTACTGGACGAACGATGCGACGGTCGGCGTCAAGGAAGGCGACGGCTTCATCCATAACGACGCACGCTACGGCAACATCCACAACACCGACCAGTCGCTGATGCTGCCGGTGTTCTGGGAAGGCAGGCTGGTGTGCTGGGCCTGCGCGACCGTGCACGAGGGCGAGAACGGCGCCATCGAGCCGGGTGGCATGCCTTCGCTGGCCGAATCGGTCTACGAGGAAGGGCTCAAGATGTCGCCCTTCAAGGTGGTCGAGAACTACGAGCTGAAGAAGGATCTCGTCACCTTCCTGCAGAACTCGGTGCGCGAGCCCA
>CAMLNE010000162.1 GCA_946481265.1 uncultured Panacagrimonas sp.
TCGGCGAGCCGTCACCTGCGCGGGCCATGCCGTGCAGGGCCAGGCGCAGCTCGCCCAGGCTGGCACCCAGCATCAGGCGGGTGGTGTCGACCTCGGGGACGGCGAGCACGGCCGTGCGCTGCCGTCGCCCGCTGCGATCCTTGCCTTCCTCTTCCTTGAGCCCCTCGGGCCGATCCACCAGCAGTTCCTGGTAGGCGAGCAGGCGGACATCCTTGAGCAGGATGCGCGCCTGCGTGGTCGGGACGTCGGTTCCGCCCTTGAGATAGAGCAGGACATCGACAATGTCGCCGGGCCGCACGAAGCCGCCCACGCCGATCACGTCCGAGACCTCCACCGATACCGCCTGGAACCCGGGGGGGACGGACTTGGCCAGGACATTGCCCTCGGCGAAGTAACGCTTCGTCACGGGCGCCCCCTGGTCGACGTCGACCAGGGGCTCCTTGCCCACGACGTCCTCGAGGCTGGTGTAGTAGTCGCGCGGCGCCACCGTGATCTCGGCCAGCACCACGTCGTCCTTGGCGATCTTCCGGTATGCGGCCAGCGGCTTGACCGCGACCACGGCGAGAATCTTGGGGACTTCGTCTTCCTTCCTGGCCTGCACCTGCATCTCGGCCTGGGCCTTCTGGGAATTCTCGGCGTACTGGCGGCTGACGCGGTACCCCACGAACGCCAGCACCAGGGTCAGAAGGATGGCCACCCCCGCGACGACCTTGGCTGCGGTACTGCTGATCATTCAGATGTCCCCGGATGATGCGATTGATGCGGATTGTGGCGTGACGCTTCGAGTGGCGTCGTCGATGTCGCACCGACGCGCGGGTTATGTCACACGCCGGTGTCGCTGATGGTAGCCGGGATCGCCGCCAGGCTGTTCATCGGATTCAGGAATCATGGCTGCAATGCGACGTCGACATCGATGTGTGCTCGAAGAATCATGGAGAAATCCGGTACGGGCGACCTCTCGGTTCGACCCACAGACCTTTTGCAGGCCCGAGCGTACTCGGTTGTTTCGGCTTCTCTCGCACGGCAGCTCCGGAGTGCGGGAGTGATACTGGGCCGGCGATCTACGCCACTGCGTCCCCTTGCGCTTGCGACGCCTCATGGCGCCGGAAGCAGCCCCAGGGCGGGCCCGTCCGTGCAATCGGCAGAAGCCGATAACGAGCCCGACCTGTGGCGTCCCGTGCCTTCGATGTGGGTCCACCGGGCAAGGGCCGCACACTGCGGTCCTTGCCATCTGTCACCCCAGAGCAGTCGGCGGCTCCAAACTGCCGGGGCCGGAAGGTCCCGAACTACCCGGCCGTGGTAAGTGCATCAACGATCGCCTGGAAGAACGGAACAATCCGATCGCCGATCGTACCCATCAGCACGACGATGCCAACCACGATCAGGCCCAGGATCAGGCCATATTCGACCGCGCTCGCGCCCTCCTGCTTACGGCTGACGGACTGCATCTTGGCAAGGCGGGCAGACAGGAACTTCGACATGGCAACACTCCAATTTGGTGACGCTGGTCCCAGCTCGACCAGCGCGATCACTATGCGGAGCGGCCCGGAACGAGTCAAAGCTGCACACAATCCGGTTTCCTACCGCTTGTCGGTTACGCTCTAAACCCCTGCCGCCTGTACTCGCGAACGGCCCGTCCATCACCGTGACCCATGACCACCTACGCCATCGGTGACGTCCAAGGCTGCCATGACGAGCTCGTGGAGCTGCTTTGCGTGCTGGGCTTCGACGCGGCGCATGACCATGTGATCTTCGTCGGAGACCTGGTCAATCGCGGCCCGAAGTCCCTGGAAGTGCTGCGCCTGGTGCGCGGCCTGGGTGCTGCCGCAACGACCCTGCTGGGCAACCACGATCTGCACCTGCTGGCGGTCGCCAACGGCGGTCGTGGCGGGCGACGCGACACGCTGACCGCCGTGCTCTCCGCCTCGGATTGCGACGAGCTGCTCGACTGGCTGATCAAGCAGCCGCTGGCCTGGCGGCACGCACCGAGTGGACGCCTGTTCGTCCACGCCGGCGTGCCTCCGCAGTGGAGCGCGGACCGGACACTGGAACTCGCTGCGGAGGCCAGCGCCCTGATCGTCGGCGCCAATGGCCGGCGTTTCTTTTCGCGCATGTACGGCGACGAACCGGATCGCTGGAAGGACACGCTGCGCGGCATGGATCGCACGCGATTCGTGGTCAATTGCCTGACGCGCCTGCGCTACTGCCATCCCGACGGCCGCCTGGACCTGCGCCCCAAGGGCGCACCGGGAACTCAGCCGCCCGGTGTGCTGCCCTGGTTCGCGGTGCCGGACCGCACCAGCCGCGACACCGGGATCGTGTTCGGTCACTGGTCCACGCTGGGTCGCGTGCACTGGCCGGAGCATCACGTGCATGGGCTGGACACCGGCTGCGTGTGGGGCGGAACGCTCACCGCACTGGCGCTGGAAACCGGCACGCTCACGCAGGTGGCAAGCCGCAATCCGCGCAGTCCCGAAGAGCCGGGGGATTGAGGGCGCCATCAAGGGCGCGCAGCGTGCGCCCGTGATCCGGCCCGGTCAGTGGACGCGCAGCGCGCCTTGCCCATCCTGGATTGCCCATGCCATGGGGTCGCCGTGCCCCTGAGCCATGGTCCTTGCTCTTTCCCTTCACTTCCTTGCGCGGACGCTTTTCCCGACCCATCCGCACAGGAAGGCGTACGGCCCCGACGATCACACCGACGGCAATGATCCAAAAAAGAGGCCCGGACTGCCGGGCCTCCAATGGAACCACCTCAGCTCTTGATCAGTGTCGCGACTTGAACACCGGTTGCTCCCCTGGCGCCAGTTCGCGCGGCTCGAGAATGAACGAGGCAATGGCCGGCAGGATCAGGATCGCGCCGAACATGTTGCCGGTGAACATGAACACCAGCAGGGCGCCCATGTCGCGCTGGAACTGCAGGCCCGACCATAGCCAGGTGGCGACGCCGAAGCCGAGCGTGATGCCGGTGAACACCACCGCCTTGCCGGTCATGCGCAGCGTCTTGTAGTAGGCGTCGCGGGGCTTGAAGCCGGCAGCCAGTGCATCGGCGTAGGTGGCGTAGATGTAGATGCCGTAGTCCACGCCGATGCCCACCGCCAGCGCGACGACCGGCAGGGTGGCCACCTTCATGCCGATGTCCAGGATCGCCATCACCGCGTAGGCCATCCAGGAGACCAGCGACAGCGGCAGCATGATCGCGACGATCGACTGCCATTGGAAGAACGACAGATAAACGCAGACCACGATCGCGATGTAGACGTACAGCAGGATCGGCTTTTCGAGACGGTGCACTTCCTCGTTGGTGGCGGCCATGACGCCGACATTGGCGGTGGCCAGGGCAAAGTTCACCGGGCAGGCCTTGTCGAAGCCGGCCAGCTTGCCGCTCGCCTCCGTCACCCTGGCAGCCGCTTCCTTGACCTTCTCCTGGTTCGGAATCTCCAGTTCGGGCAGATCCGGGCTCTTCTTCTTGATCCGCTCGATCACCTTCTGCTGCTCGTGCTTGAGATTGCCGACCGCACGCCGCGCCTCGAGCTTCTCATCGCAATACTTGGCATCGACATCCTTGTGCGTCTCGAAGAACGCCGCCGCATTGTCCCGGTTGAAACCCTTGGTGCCTTGCACCACGCGCTCGATGGTCGAGGCCTTGTGATCGCTCATGAAGACGAAGACGGCCATCGCCGAACAGTTCGAGTTGAGCAGGCCCGAGGAAGTCGGGATCGGCGTGATGGCCTGGACCATCGTGTACTGGTTGCGCGGCAGCACCTTGAAACGCGGATTGGCCTCGGAAAATGCCGAATTGACGGTCTTGGCCACCGCCGGCAGCGAAAGGCTGGACTGCACGCCACGGGTGTTGTCCATGTGCCAGCCGAAGCGGTCGATCTGCTCCATCACCTCGTACTTCACGCAGGCTTCCGGATCGGTCTCGGCCACCACCTTGAAAATGTCCAGGCCGATGGCGAAGTTCGCCACCACTTCGGCAGTGTCCTTGTTGTAGCGCGAGTCCGGCAGCAGTTCCGGCACACCCGCCTGGCTGTCTCCGACCTGCAGCGCCTGGCCCTGCCAGAAGCTCCAACCGAACAGCAGGCCCATGATCAGGATCGCGGTCACCGCGGGCACCGGATTGACCATGTTCGACAGCAGGCGCCAGAGCGGATCGAAGATGCTGTCGCGGCGCTCCTGCTTGGCGATGAAGCCGTCGATGTCCTTGATCTCGATCCAGGTCAGCCAGATCGGCATCATGATCTTGTTGGTGATGATGATCGCCGCCATGCCCAGGCAGGCGTTGACTGCCATCTCGCGCACGATATCGATCGGGATCAGACCGATCATGGCGAAGCCCGCCACGTCGGTCATGATCGCCATCGTTCCGTAGATCGCCAGGCGTCGCCAGGTGAACAGCGAGGCGTCGAAACTGTTGCGCTTGTTCTCCGCGATCTCGCCAACCCAGGCGTTGACGTACTGCACGCCATGACTGACCGACACGGCCAGGATCAGGAAGGGCACCAGGATGGCGAACGGGTCCAGGCCGAAGCCCAGCAAGTGCAGCAGACCGAATTCCCAGATCACCGCCGTGACCGAGCAGATCAGCGGCAGCATGCCCAGCTTGAAGTCGCCCACGTACAGCCACAGCAGGATGCCGGTGAAGACCAGCGTCACGAAGAAGAAGCCGACGACGGCAAAGATCTCCTCGATGATGTCACCGACCACCTTGGCGAACCCGATGATGTGGATGTTCACATCCGGGTTGTACTGCGGGTTGTCGATCTCTTCGAAGCTCGTGTCGCCTCCGCGGATGCGTACGATCTCGGTCTTTCCCTGCTCGATCGGATAGGCGTATTCGAAGGTCTTGAGATACTGCTTGAGCCCCAGGTCGACGAAGCCCTCGCCCACCACGGTGCCGGCCTTGATCGTGACCTCCTGGCCGGACGCCAGCTTCGCGACCTGGTCTTCCTTGAGCTTGTAGACCCGCTTCTTCGGGTTGACGAAGCGGCCGCGCAGCTTGTCCTCGAGGTCTTCGGCGACGCGGCCGTAGTCGAGCTTCTCGCCGGTCACCGGGTCGATCTCGAGCAGCTCAGAGAAGATCAGCGCGCCGGTCTGGTCGGTCGTGGTGTAGCGGCCGACATGGCCTCCCTTGCTGACGTTGGCCTTGACCAGGGCGAACATCTCCGGTGTCGGCGCATAGTCGGAGGGAATGACGTTGCCGCCTTTGAAGCCGCCCTCCACCACCTCGATGTAGCGCACGTCCGGTGTGAACAGTGACGATACCCGTGAGCGGTCGACGCCCTTGAGGAAGAACACCTCGTCGGTGGCCTGCTTCAGGTTCTGCAGGAACGCTTCGTTGTAGATGTCGCCCTTGCCGTCCTTCTGCATGATCGCGACCAGCACCGTGTTGGCGCCGCCGAAGTCGGCCATGTATTGCTTGAGCACCTGCATGTACGGATGCTTGAGCGGCACCGACTTGTCGAAGCCCGCATCCGGCTTGATCAGGCACATCTGCCAAAACAGCAGCGCGGTGATCAGCAGCAGGATGCCCATCGTCAGCTTGCGCCGGGCGTAGACGATCGGCTCGATGGCGGCCAGGATCTTGTGCGACGTGCTTTCCGCTCCGCCGCCGTGCTCGTTGTCGCTCATGTCCGCTCCCTCGAATTCTTCTTCATGCGGGTTCGCGCGCGGCGAATCACAGGCCTACCCGGCTCACACCCAGTTCGCCCACGGCAAGCAGTCCGCCCTTCCAGGGAATGACGCCTGCCAACGTGCCGGAGCCGGTGACACCGGCCATGGCCTCGACCTTGGTGTTCCTCACCTGTCCGCTGGCCGTCAGTACCGCCACCTCGCCGGCCAGCCCCACCATCGCGATATCTCCGGAAGGCAGCAGCGTGCCGCCGAAGAAAGAGGCCACCGTACCCACGTCGATCCGGCTCCAGCTGCCCGTGCGTACGTCATCGGTCGCGTACACGTTTCCGCGCAGGCCGAAGATCACCGCCCCCTTCTCGCCCCGCGGCACCGCCCCGTACAGCGAGCCCTCGTAGGGCGAAGTCAGGCGCGTCCAGTTGGTCCCGCCGGCGGACACGCCCATCATCCCGGTCTCGCCGACGATGAAGAGCTCGCCGTTACCCAGGCGGGTGATGGCGTTCAGGTGCAGTTCCTCTTCGAGGATCGGCGGAGCGTCCAGCTCGGTCCAGGTGGCGCCGCCGTCACGGGTGACCACGAACAGGCCATAGGCGCCGATTGCCATGCCATGACTGGCGTCGGTGAACATCACGTCGAGAAAGGGCTTCTCGAGTTCGGGCTGGAAGTTCTGCAGCTGCCAGGTCCGGCCGCCATCCTTGCTGTGCAGGATCACGGCATCGTGGCCGACCGCCCAGCCCTGGTTCTCATCGACGAATTCGACGGCGGTGAGCGTGGCACGCACCGGGGCCGTTACCTGCGCCCAGTTCCTTCCATCATTGGAGGCCACGATGATGCCGCGATCGCCCACGGCCACGAGGTGCTTGCCGGTGTTGGCCAGACCCAGCAGCAGGCTGCGCGAGGCCAGGGGTGCCATTTCGGACGGCCTCGCCTTGATCGGTGCCGCCGGGGCATCGGCGTCATCGTCCTGCGCGATGGCGAAGGCGGCGACCGTGAGTGCCGCGCCGCACAGCAGCGCCTGGATACCGCGTCGCACCGTCTGAATCATGGAATCTTCTCCTCATCGGCTGACCGTACATGCGGCCGCCCTGTTTCGCCCTGGCGATGCGAACGGATCAAGAAATCAGATGGGCACGAGGTAGCGGATCCGACGCAGGGGCGGCCCGAACACGGCGCTCGCGCTCCGCTCCGTCCCGCTTGTTGCGTGCATGCTCTTCCCCTCGCCGAGGGCCGCCCATGCGGCTATTTTTGTAGTGGTATGGGGGTTTGACGAACGCCCGTATCGGCCGGACTTGTAACAGAGCACCGTGCAGGCACGCAACGATGTGCGAGCTCTGTCCGGAACGCCGATTACCGAGATGCCGAGGGTCCGTCCGGCCGTCAGTCAAGCCAGACCAGCGTGGCGATTCGTCCGCATACGCGGTCACGGCGGTAGGAGAAGAATTTCTCCGGGTCCGCGTACGTGCAATGAGCGCCGCCGTGGATGCGCGCTATGCCGGCCATCGCCAGGCGCGCACGGACCAACGCGTACAGGTCGCACAGGTAGCGGCCCGAGGAACTCGGCACGAAGGCGCCGGCAGGAACCGCCATGGACTGACGAAAGGCATCGCGCACTTCCGGCCCGACTTCGAACGCGGCGGGTCCGATGGCCGGTCCGATCCATGCCCCGAGGCGGAACGCCGGGACAGGCAGGCTCGCGATCGTCCGTTCCAGCACGCCTGCCGCCAGGCCGCGCCAACCCGCGTGCGCGGCCGCCACGCAGCTGCCCTGGTCATCCGCGAACAGGATTGGCAGACAGTCGGCGCTCATGATCGCGCAGGCCCGGCCGGCCAGACAGGTCCATGCGGCGTCCGCGGAGACGGGGCCGGCGTAGGTTTCGTCGATCTGCGTCACATCGACGCCATGGACCTGGTCGAGCCAGGCGGGCTCTGCGTCCAGAGCCAGAGCCGCGCGCAGACGGCGCCGGTTCTCGGTCACGCTCGCCGGATCGTCACCGACATGGGTGGCCAGGTTGAGCGAAGCGAAGGGCCCGGCGCTAACCCCGCCCTGGCGGGTCGTCACACAGGCCCGTACGCGTGCCGGACGCGGCCAGTCCGGCTCGATCAGCCGCATGCGGAATCAGCGGCGGCGCCGACCACCGCCACTACCACCACGCCCAGGAGCACCACCACCTCCGCCTCCGCGACGCGCGGGGCCGCCACGGTGTGAACGCGGCGGCAGCGGCGGGCGCACGAAATCCTGCGGCATCCATTCAGCCGAGAAATGCTCGGTCGGCAGGCGCATGCCGATGAAACGCTCGATCTCGGGCAGCGAGTACACGTAGGTCTCGCAACACAGCGAGATGGCGTCACCGGACTGCCCTGCGCGCGCGGTACGACCGATCCGGTGAACGTAGTCCTCCGCGTCCTGCGGCAGGTCATAGTTGATGACGTGGCTGACCGCCGGAATATGCAGGCCGCGCGCGGCGACGTCGGTGGCCACCAGGATCGACAGCTTGCCGTCCTTGAAATCATCGAGCAGGCGCAGGCGCTTGTTCTGCGGAACATCGCCGGACAGGGTGTGCGCCTCGAACCCGTTCGCGCGAAGCCCGGTCTCCACGATCTCCGCCCCGCGCTTGGTGTTGATGAAGATCAGCGTGCGCTGGGGATCGTGGTGGCGAAGGAGTCCCACCAGCACCTTGAGCTTGTCCTCGTTGGCGACATGGATCAGCGACTGTCGCACCCGCTCGGCGGTGACCTGATCCGGCTCGATGGTGACCTTGTGCGGATCGTTCATGTGCTCGAAGGCCAGTTCGAGCACACGATGCGAGAGCGTCGCGGAGAACAGGTAGTTGCGTCGCTCGCCGGGCGGTGGCATGCGTCGCAGCAGATAGCGGATGTCCGCGATGAAGCCCAGATCGAACATGCGATCCGCCTCGTCGAGCACCACGACCTCGATGTGCTTGAGGGTGTAGATGTCCTGCTTGTAGTAGTCGATCAGCCGGCCCGGGGTCCCGATCAGGATATCGACGCCCGCCTGGATCGCCTGGCGCTGGCTGTCGTAGCCGGTCCCGCCGAAGCACACCGCCATGCGCAGGCCCGTGTCGCCGCAAAGCTGCAGGGCGTCTTCGTAGATCTGCACGGCCAGTTCGCGGGTAGGCGCGAGCATGAAGGCGCGCGGCTGGCCGTCGGGACCACGGCTTGGCTGGGTGAGCAGCCGGTGCATCGTGGCGAGCAGAAATGCCGCTGTCTTGCCGGTACCGGTCTGGGCCTGCCCCGCGAGATCCCGCCCTTCCAGCGCCAGTGGCAAGGTCTGTGCCTGGATGGGGGTGCAGCGGTCGAAACCGCGCTTGGCAATGGCAGCGAGCAGGCCGGGGTGTAGCGGCAGGCTGTCGAAACGGATGTCAGATAGATGGTCTGCTTGCATAGGTTCAATGCGAAAGGGGCGCTTGCAAGCCCTCGGGGAATCCGCTCAAATAGCGACACCCTCGGGAATCGAGAGCACCGGAGAGCAGGTGCTTGGCACTCCCGCTCCAGTCGGTTCCCCCGCAGCAAGCGTCCATCATAACCGCCCGATCCCGCCGATGCGTGGTTCTGCATCGTGCGATTCAGGACAGGTCTTGAGTGGGATCACGCACGGCTCCATTTTCTCCCTTTGCGCG
>CAMLNE010000163.1 GCA_946481265.1 uncultured Panacagrimonas sp.
GCTGGCCTTCGCCATCACCGGCGGCAACATGTTCCAGGCCTGGAGCGTGGCCGATACCACTCAGGCCTACTTCGGCGTCGCGCCCTGGACCAGCGGCCTGGTGCTGGCCTTGCTGGTCGGACTGGTCGTGCTTGGCGGCGTCAAGCGACTGGGACGGACCGCCGACAAGCTGGTGCCCTTCATGTGCCTGGTCTACGTGATCGCCGGCCTGTACGTGCTGTGGGTCAACGCGCAGGCCCTGCCCGACATCTTCCGGCTGATCTTCCGCTGCGCGTTTGCGCCGGCCGAGGCGGTCGGCGCGTTCACCGGCGCAAGCCTGGGCATGGCCTTCATCTTCGGCATGAAGCGGGCCCTGTTCTCGTCCGAGTCCGGGCTGGGCACGGCTCCGATCGCCCACTCGGCGGTCAAGACGCCGGAACCGGTGACCGAAGGCGTGGTGGCGGGCCTGGAGCCGCTGATCGATACCCTGATCGTCTGCACCATCACCGCCCTGGTGATCCTGTCCAGCGGCGTGTGGAACCGGGGGCCGGCGGCCAGTTGGCGTGCGCCGCCGACGATGGCGCAGGTGCAGCCCGGCGAATGGGAGCCGGCGGTGCGCGAACTACCCACCCAGTCCACCGAGACCTTCCGTCCGGGCGACCCGGTGTTCGTGATGCTCGAGGTCGATGGCGTGCGCGTCCGCCAGTACGGGACGGTTGCCGTCATGGAAAGCGGCATCGGCATCCAATGGCAGCGCCATCTGGGCGTGTCGACACCGGTCCTGGTCGAGTCCGGCCTGTTCATGGACTATCGCGGCTCGACCCTGGCTGCCAAGGCCTTCGACACCGCGCATGCGGGACTGGGCAAGTGGATGGTGACCACCGCGGTCTGGCTGTTCGCACTGTCGACGATCATCACCTACGGCTACTACGCGGAGCAGGGCATCCGCTACTTCGGCGGCAACGATCGCGTGGTACTGGTCTACCGCCTGCTGTGGTGCGCGCTGGTCGCCGTCACCTGCCTGGGTTTCATCCGCACCGCGCGCGAAGTCGACACCCTGTCCACCGTGGCGCTCGGTTTCATGCTGGCAGTGAACCTGCCGATGATGCTGCTGCTGGGCACGCGCGCCATGGGCGCCTGGCACGACTACTTCCGCCGTCTGAAACGTGGCGAGATCGCACGTTCCGCAAGCCGCCGCCCCTCATGAATGCCGAATCCGCGCATCGCACGTCCGCCCGCACCGGGGTCCTGCTGATCAATCTGGGAACACCGGACGCGCCGACCGCGCCGGCGATCCGGCGCTATCTGCGCCAGTTCCTGTCCGATCCGCGTGTGGTCGAGCTTCCCCGCGCCCTGTGGTCCGCGGTGCTGCACCTGTTCATCCTGCCGTTCCGACCACGCCGGCTGGTCCACGCCTACGCGAAGGTCTGGACACCGCAGGGCTCGCCACTGCTGTCGATCTCGCGCGCTCAACAGTCCGGACTGGCCACCGCACTGGGCCCCGACGTGGCGGTCGGCCTGGCCATGACCTACGGTGAGCCCTCGATCGAACAGGCGCTGGCGGAGCTCCAGGCCGTCGGCGCGCGCCGCATTCTGGTGCTGCCGATGTATCCGCAGTATTCGGGCACGACCACGGGCGCGGCGTTCGACCAGCTGTTCGAGGTCCTGCGCAGCCGCCGCTGGATGCCCGACATCCGCACGATCGGCAGCTATCACGACGATGCGGACCATATCGAGGCACTGGCCGCGAGCGTCGAGGCGCACTGGGAAGCGCAAGGCCGTGGCGAGCACCTGCTGATCTCGTTCCACTCGATTCCGCGGCGCTATGTCGAGGCCGGCGACCCGTATTTCTGCCAGTGCCACAAGACCGCGCGCCTGCTCGCGCAGCGCCTGCAGCTCGATGCCGATTGCTGGTCGGTCAGTTTCCAGTCGCGCCTCGGCCGCCAGCCGTGGCTGATGCCATACACGGACGTGGTCGTCCCCGAGTTCGCTCGCGCCGGCCTGCGCAAGCTGGACGTGATCTGCCCCGGATTTTCCGCCGACTGCCTGGAGACGCTCGAGGAAGTGGCGATCCGCTACGCCGCCGACTTCGTCACGGCCGGCGGCGACTCCCTGCGCTATGTCCCGGCCCTCAATGCGCAGGGCGGGCACGTCGCGGCGCTCGCTGCCCTGTGCCGCCGCCACCTGCAGGGATGGAGCACGACCCCGACGGACGACCCTGGCGTGCTTGCGCAGCGCCAGCAGCGCGTCGAGGCGCTACGGCCGACGCTCGAATCTCCCGGCCTGCTGCGCCAGAAATAGCCCGAAGAAGCGTAGCCGAGCGCAGCACCTCATCCGGCATTCCCCGAGCGCCGCCCGCGGGATGCGCATCGACTCGACCTTACGGCGCGACGATGCCCAGGTCGGCACGTCGCGCCGCCGTCCGCGATTGCGTGGACACCCCGATGCGCTGGCGCGGAATCCCCACGGACACCAGGTAGGCGCGCACGCTGGCGGCACGGCTTTCCGCCAGTCGCTGCGCTGCACGGCCGGTTTCGCCGGCATCGATGCCACTGACGACCAGCACGCGCGCCGTTGTATCGGCGAGCAGGGGTCGCGTCGCGTTCTGTGCGAAGTCGTCGAGCGCCTTCATCGCCGCTGCATCCAGGAGCGCGCTGTAGGGCGCGAAGTTCAGCGAGACCCTCGAGGTGCCGGCGACCGTCTGCATCGGCACGGGAGCCGGCGCTGCCGACGGCACCGTCACGGCTTGTCGGCTGACAGCGGTTGGTGCCGCCTTGCCAGCGGCGAGCGCCTGGCGTTCCTTCAGGCGCAGTTCCACGCGGCAGTTGCGCGCCAGCTCCTCACCCGAAAAGCGAGGTTCGTTGACGCCCGGCACGCGCACATTGATGCGTTGCGCCGGCACGCCGTTGGCCACCAGCGTATCGCGCACGGCGAGGACACGGGCCGAGGCGAACTGCGCCGCCGACATGCCGTCGGACTTGATGTCGCCATGCCCTGAAAGGGCGACGACCGCCGCAGGATCCTGCTCGAGCTTCTTCGCCAGCTCGCGGGCACTCTTCCTGACCGCCCGGGCGGTGCTCCAGGACAGGGTCGACTCGCGTCCATCGAAGTAGAACGTACGCTCGACCTCGGCCGACGACGCGACCGCCGGCACGGCAGGCGACTCAGCGACCCGCTCAGCGACCGGCGCAGCCTCGGTGCTCACGACCGCTGCCGGCGGTGCCGCTTCGGGGACGGTTGCCGGGGAGGCAGCCGGGGGCACCGGGCCGGTCGCGCCCGTGCGCTCGGGCGCTGGTGAAGGTGCCGGTCGGACGGCTGCCGGCGCCGGCCGTTGGACCGGTCGCGCCACGCGCGCGACCACCGGGCCCGGAACCTGGCCGGGTGCGCAGCCTTCCGCGCTCACCAGCGCGCCCAGGATCGAGCGGGCGCAGCGATCGACACCGTCCGCCACCCCGTCGAGATCGTCGTCCAGCGCACAGCCCTGCTCATCGACCCACGCCCCGACCGGCGAATAGGGACAGGCATCCGACGCATCGGCGATGCCGTCCTCGTCCTCGTCGCCGGGTGTCGAGCAGCCGTCCGCCCCGACCGCGATTCCCGGGGGGGTGTACGGGCAGCGATCAACCTCGTCGCTGACGCCATCCGCATCACCGTCGAGCATCGGCCTCGTCGCGGCCTGTGCTGTCGTTGCCCAGAAGGCAAACAACAGGCTGCCGACTACGAGGGAAGATCGAAGACTCATCGTGGCGAAGTCCGGATGCAGGGGTGAGGATCGAGTCTGGCCAAATCGGACCGAACAAAAAAGCCCCGCCACGAGGGCGGGGCTTTGGGTGCGGCGCTGCCGCGCGACTACTTCTCGCGCGTGCGGACCTCGGAGCGGCGGTTGAGCGCCCGACCTTCGTCGGTCTCGTTGGTCGCCTTGGGACGCGCCTCACCGTATGCCTGGGTGTTGATGCGTTCGCCATCCACACCCTTGCGCAGCAGGTACTGCTTGACGACGTTGGCACGACGCTCGGACAGACCCTGGTTGTAGCCGTCGGTGCCGATCCAGTCGGTATGGCCGCTGACGTCGACCTCTAGCTGCGGATAGTTCTTTTCCAGGCCCTTGATCACCGCGGCCGCGTTGTCGAGCAGCGACTTCGCGTAGTCGGTCAGGTCGGACTTGTCGAAAGCGAAGTGCACGTCCTCGAACTTCTGGTTCGGATCACCCTTGGCGGCCTTCTTCTCCACCGGGCAGCCCTTGGCGTCGACTTCGGTGCCCTTCGGCGTCTCCGGGCAGAGGTCGGCGGTGTCGCAGACGCCATCGCCGTCGCTGTCGGCGCAGGCCGCCGGCGGCTTAGGCGCTTCTTCCGTGCTCGGCCTGGCTCCCAGCGGAACCACCACGCCGACCTTGAGGACGGCTTCACCGACGTCGTCCTGCTGGTTGCCGTTGAACGCGTCCTCGTCGAAGAAGATGTGGCGATAGCGCACGTCGCCACGCACACCCAGATCGGTACCGCCGATCTCGAAGAACTTCATGAAGCCCAGGCCCACGTCCGCGAACGGATCGGTGGATGACCGGCTGGTGTCCTTGATGTCGGTCTGGATGCTGCCGACGCCGACGCCGAAATACGGCGAGAAGCGGGGATTGCGGCTGTAGAAGAACAGGCCGTCGAGCTTGCCGCCATAGTCACGCATGCTCGAACTGCCGGCATCGCGCGTGTAGTTGTGACCGAACGCCGCGATTTCGATGCCCAGCCAGCGGTTGATCGCCTTGCCGGCGCTCAGCTGCAGACCCTTGCCGGCGTTGTATGCGCGATTCGGGCCGTTGACCAGGTCGCCCCGGTCGTCCTCCTGGGCCACGTAGCTGAAGAGTCCGGAAACATAGGGCCGCATCTCGAGGTAAGGCTCCTGAGCACGGACCGGCGAGGTTGCCAGCATCGCGGCGGCGATCAGCCCCGCTCCCATCACTTTGTTCATGCTCCCCACTCCCCAGACTTCGTGTTTGAACGCGGTTTCAGAAATTCAGCAACCGAATCAGCAAGGTTATTATAGGCACCGTCTTCTGCAGCGCGACAATCCCAGCGGCGCTGGTCTTCACTATGCCGTCGTATGCCGTCCGCGCCAACCCCAACATATATGGAGTGCCCCGCGTGATGGGATTCCTGTCCGAATACGGACTGTTCCTGGCCAAGGCCGTCACCCTGGTGGTCGCGATCCTGGTGGTGGCCGCCAACCTGTTTGCGTTGGCGCGTGGCGCGCGCGAACGGGGCAGCGACCGCCTGGAAGTGCGCAACGTCAATCGGCGTCTGCGCGAGCTCGCCGACCGCCTGCACGACGAGATGCTCGATGCCGACGAACGCAAGAAGCTGGTCAAGGCGCGCAAGGCCCAGGACAAGGCACAGAAAAAGGCCCGGGCCAAGGGCGTCGCCGCACGCCCACGGGTATTCGTGCTGGATTTCGAGGGAGACCTGCAGGCGCACGCCGTGTCCAGCCTGCGTGAGGAGATCAACGCCGTTCTTCAGGTGGCGCGCAAGGAGGACGAGCTGCTGCTGCGCCTGGAGAGTTCAGGCGGGCTTGTCCATGCCTATGGGCTGGCGGCCTCCCAGCTCACCCGCGTGCGCGGCACCGGACTGCGGCTGACGGTGGCAGTCGACAAGGTGGCCGCCAGTGGCGGCTACATGATGGCCTGCGTCGCCGATCGCATCCTGGCCGCGCCCTTCGCGGTGATCGGCTCGATCGGCGTGGTGGCCCAGATTCCGAATTTCAACCGCCTGCTGCGCAAGAGCCAGATCGACCTCGAGCTCCACACCGCAGGCGAGTACAAGCGCACGCTGACGCTGTTCGGCGAGAACACCGACGCCGCGCGCGCCAAGTTCCGCGAGGAACTCGAGGACACACATGCATTGTTCAAGAGCTTCGTCGCCGAGCACCGGCCCGGGCTCGATCTTGCGCGCGTGGCCACCGGCGAACACTGGTTCGGCACCCGTGCCGAGGAACTCAAGCTGGTGGACGAACTGCGCAGCAGCGACGACTACCTGCTGCAGCGCGTACAGGATGCCGACGTCTTCGAACTGCACTACCGGGCGCGCAAACCCTGGTCCGAACGCCTGGGCCTGGGCCTGGCCCGCGTCGCCTCGGCGTTCGGGCGCAAGGCGCTCACACCCGAAGTCCCCTGAGCGCCGTCGGCCCACCGCCAAGGGAAGCTGACGGCCGGCCGGCTGGGTTGCTAGGCTAGCGTCAGCGCAGCCGCAACGGATGCAAGAGGTTTCGTACGCGGCACGGTGCCCGCCAGGGTTGCCGACAAAACAATCAGAACGGGATCGATAGCGATGAAGCTCAGCAGCAAGTCGTTCGACGACGGCGGCGTGATTCCAGGGCGTTGCGCGTTTGCCGTGAAGGCACCGCGCGGCCATGTCCGCCTGTCGGACAACCTCAATCCGGAGCTGAACTGGACCGGGGTTCCGGCGGGAACGCTCAGCTTCGTGCTGCTCTGCGTGGATCCGGACGTGCCGACGCGGCCCGACGACGTCAACCGTGAAGACCGCGAGGTGCCGCTCAAGCTGCCGCGCACGACGTTCGTCCACTGGACGATGGTCGACATTCCCGGCTCGGTGACGCAGATCGAGGAAGGCGCCTGCTCGCGTGGCGTCACCGCACACGGCAAACGTGAACCTGCCGGCCCGGACGGCTCGAAGCAGGGTCCGAACGACTACACGGCCTGGTTCAAGGGTGACGCGGAGATGGAAGGCGAGTACCTGGGCTACGACGGCCCCTGCCCGCCCTGGAATGACAGCGTGGTCCACCATTACCGCTTCGAACTGCATGCGCTGGACGTGGAGCGCTGCGGCGTCGAGGGCAGCTTCAGTGCCGCGGACGTGCAGAAGGCCATCCAGGGACATGTGCTGGCCAGCGCCAGCCTCACCGGCCGCTACAGTCTGAACCCGCGAATCCGCCTGCTCTGAGGCGCGTATCCGTCCTGGCGCGCGCGAACTCCGTTACATGCGCGCGGTCCTAGCCGTCGCTGCCTCCAGGCAGCCCATCCAATCGAGGAACCGATGTCCCGCTCCCTAATCCTGAAGATTGCGGCTCCCCTGGCCGTGTCCGCTGGCGTGCTGTCCTTCGCCCTCATGTCCGGCGCTCCCACGCCCACCCAGGCGGACATCATCGCCCCGCTCCAGCAGCAGGGCGTGCCCTCGCTGGCCCCGATGCTCAAGCAGGTGATGCCGGCGGTGGTGAACATCTCCGTCACCTCCAAGGTCGAGATCCAGAACCCGCTCCTGCAGGACCCCTTCTTCCGTCGCTTCTTCGAAGGCCCCAACGGACCGCGACAGCCGCAGGAACGCGATCAGCAATCGACCGGTTCAGGCGTGATCGTCGATGCCGAAAAGGGCTACGTCATCACCAACAACCATGTGGTCGAGCAGTCGGATTCGATCCGGGTGCGCCTGTCCGACGACCGCGAATTCGACGCCAAGCTGATCGGCAAGGACCCCCAGACCGACGTGGCGATCCTGCAGATCAAGGCGGACAAGCTCATGGCCATCCCGCTGGCGGACTCCGACAAGGCGCAGGTCGGTGATTTCGTGGTGGCCATCGGATCGCCGTTCGGCCTGCGCCAGACGGTGACATCGGGAATCATCAGCGCTACCGGACGCTCCACCGGCATCAGCGACGGCGGCTACGAGGATTTCATCCAGACCGACGCCTCGATCAATCCGGGCAATTCCGGTGGCGCCCTGGTCAACCTGCACGGCCAACTTGTCGGCATCCCCTCCAACATCCTGTCGCGCTCCGGCGGCAACATCGGCATCGGCTTCGCCATTCCGATCAACCAGGCGCGCAGCGTGATGAGCCAGCTCATCGAGCACGGCTCGGTTCAGCGCGGACGCATCGGCGTGGTCGGGCAGGACGTGACGCCGGACCTGGCCAAGGCCTTCGGCCTGCCGTCGGCGCGCGGCGCCGTGGTGGCGCAGGTCATGCCCGACTCGCCCGCGGCCAAGGCCGGCCTCAAGCCCGAGGACATCGTGCTGGAGGCCAATGGCCGCGAGATCCAGAACATGTCCCAGTTGCGCAATACCGTCGGCATGATGCGGGTCGGCGACAAGCTCGAACTCAAGCTGCTTCGCGAAGGCAAGGCGCGCAACGTCTCGGTCGTGGTCGGCAAGGACACCGACGAAGCCGCCGCCGCCGAAGACCTGCACCCCTCGCTGGCCGGAGCGAGCTTCGCCGCCCTCGACGAGGCGACCGCGAAGAACGCAAACACCAAGGGCGTACTGGTGCAGCGGGTGGTGCCGGGCTCGCCGGCGGCACGTACCGGCCTGCGCGACGGCGACATCGTGATCGCCGTCAACCGCGAGCGCGTGGAGGATCTTGCGACGTTCAACAAGCTGGCGGGCGTCAAGGAAGGCCAGCTGCTGATGCACGTGCAGCGCGGCAACGGTGCCCTGTTCATCATCGTGCGCTGATCGGACAACCTGACCGCAGCCTTCGCCGCGGACAGGGGCGAAGGCTGCGCGTTCGAAGCGACGGGAGCGGGCTATACTGGCCGCGGATTCGACCCCGGCGGCTGACGTGCTCGAAGCGGAACTCGAACAACTCGAACAACGCGTGCAGCGTCTCGTCGCGGCCTATCGCCAGGCACGACTCGAAGCCAAGCGCGCGGTGCAGGAGCGCGACCGGTTGATCGCCCTCAACAACGAGCTGCGCCGCCGCATCGAAGGAGTCGTCGATCGTGTTCGCAAGCTTGAAACCGAGCCGGGATCGGAGGAGAACGCATGAGCCCCCGTGCCTCCGCGCAGGACCCTGAAAATCTCAGCGTCACGGTCCGCATCATGGGCCGCGAATACACCGTGATCTGCCCGCAGGAAGAACACGAGGCCCTGGTGGCCTCGGCCGACTTCCTCAACGACCGCATGATGGCGATCCGCAAGCGCGGCAAGGCGCTGGGCGCCGAACGCATCGCGGTCATGGCAGCGCTCAATCTGGCGCGCGAACTGCTCGAGATGAAGGGTTCCAACAAGGTCGTTCCGCCCAACAGCGCATCCATCGAACGCGTCAAGCAGCTGCGTCTGGACATCGATTCGACGTTGTCCCTCGAATAGCGCGACGGACGCGTATCGGCAGCCGATGAAGGCTCCCGGGCTGTGCGCATCCGATGGTATTCTCTACCCGTGCCTCTCGTAGCGCCCAAGCGTGCTCCAAGCCCCTTGAGCCTATTTTCACCA
>CAMLNE010000164.1 GCA_946481265.1 uncultured Panacagrimonas sp.
AGCGCGAGATCGTCGCGCGCCTGGCGCAGACCGCCACCTTCCTGACCGCCGTGATCATCGGCGTGCACCAGATCGGCGTGAATGTGAGCTTCGTCACCCTGGTCATCGCGGTGGCGCTCGGCTCGGTGCTGCTCGCGTTTTCGCTGGCCTTCGGCCTGGGCGCGCGTGGTCTGGTGGCAAACCTGATCGGCACGCATTACCTGCGCCGGCAGCTGCAGCCGGGCGTGCGCGTACGCGTCGGCGAGGTGGAGGGCGAGATCATCGAGATCACGCCGACCAACGTCGTGCTGGAGACCGACGATGGTCGCGCCTTCATCCCGGCCCGCATGTTCTCCGAACAGGTCAGCCTGCTGGTGACCGCGGACCGCGACGATGACTGACCCCGCCCGGGCGGGGCGCCCACGATGACGGACGAGGCCGCCACGCCCGGGCTGGTCCTGGCCACCGCATTCGCCCAGGACGAGCCGGAGGCGGTCGCGCAGGCGCTGGAAGAGCTCCCCTCGGAGGCGGCGGCGCTGTTCCTGGCCGAGCTGGCGCCGGCCGAGGCCGCGCCGGTGCTCGACGAGATGTCCGCCGGCTCTGCCGCGCGACGTCTCGCCCTGCTGCCGGCCGAACAGGCCGCGCGCTTTCTCGACGCCGTGGGCAGCCGCGGCTGCGTGTCGATCCTGCGCGTGTGTGCGCCGGATCCGCGCCGCGCGATTCTCGCCGCGCTGCCGCCGCGACTGGTGCAGCACTACCGCCGATCGCTCGCCTACACGCTCGACGCCGTCGGTGCATGGATCGACTACGACGTACCGACCCTGCCCGGCCACCGCACCGTGGCCGAGGCGCTGCAGGTGCTGCGCCAGCGCGCCAAGCTCGAGGACTGCGAGGTGTTCGTGCTGCGCTCGGCCCAGTTCTACGGCGGCACCGCGAGCCTGGGTGCGCTGCTGCAGGCGGCGCCCGACGCGCCGCTGTCGCGCGTGATGGATCGCGGCCTGCGCCCGCTGTCCGACGCGGCGGATGTGGACGATATCCAGACCCTCGGCGACTGGGACCATTGGTCGATGCTGCCGGTGACGGCGCCGGACGGCAGCCTGCTGGGGGGACTGTCGCGCGCCGATCTGCGCCGCGCACTGAACTCGGTGTTCCCGCTGCCGGCCAGCACGCAGCCGCAATCCCTGCTGGCCCACCTGTTCACCGCCTACCTGCATACCGGCGCCGACCTGCTGCGCCTCCTGATCGGTCGCGGCCTGAGCAGTCCCGACCCGAGGACGCGCGATGAGTCCTGAGCTGGCCGAGGTCGTCGACAAGCTCAATCGCCACTACCTGCGCGACCACCCGCGCTCGGCTGCACGCCGGCTCGAATCCCTGGCGGTCGAGGACGCGGTGGAGCAGATCGCCACCCAGTCCGCGCCGGTGCTGGCGCCGGTCTGGCCGCACCTGGGCGCCGACCGCGGCGCGGCGTTGCTCGCGCACATGGGCCAGGTGCAGGCGCGCAACATCCTGTCCGCGCTGCTGCCGACCGAGGCGGTGCGTTTCCTCGGTGCAATGACCGACGAGGACCGCACACGCCTGCTCGGCGCGCTGGAACCGGACCTGGGCGCGCAGCTGGCCGAGCTGATGACCTATCCGGAAGACAGCGCGGGCAGCCTGATGGACACGCGCGTGCTGACCTTCCGTCCGCAGATGCAGGCGGCCGGCGCACTGGAGATGCTGCGCGCCGCGCGCATGCGGGCGCCGCGCACGCTGTTCCTGGTGGATGCCGACAATCGCCTGCACGGCCAGGTGCCGATCCAGGAGCTGGCGATGGCGCGGCCCGAGACGCCGCTGGGCGACCTGGCACAGGCCGTGCCGGCAGCGGTCAACGCGATGGACCCGCGCGACGAAGTGGTCGAGACCGTCGAGAAACATCGCCTCACCGATCTGCCTGTGATCGATCTCGACGGCCGCCTGATCGGCCTGATCCGGCACGGCATGCTGGTCCAGGCACTGCAGGAAGAAGCCACGGCGGACATCGGTGCGATGGTCGGTGTCAGTCCGCAGGAACGCGCGCTCTCCAAACCCTGGTTCGCGGTGAAGAAGCGACTGCCCTGGCTGCAGATCAATCTGGTGACGGCGTTCATGGCGGCGTCGGTCGTCGGCATCTTCGAGAGCACCATTGCGAAGTTCACTGCGCTGGCGGTGCTCCTGCCGGTCGTCGCAGGTCAATCCGGCAATGCCGGCGCGCAGGCCCTGGCCGTCACCATGCGTGGCCTGGCGCTGCGCGAGGTGACCGCGCGCCAGTGGTTTGCGGTCACGTCCAAGGAAGTGGGCGTCGGCCTGCTCAATGGCATTGCAGTGGCCCTGACCTGCGGCCTGGGCGTCTGGGTCTGGAGCCGGTCGATCGGACTCGTGCTGGTGATCTGCATCTCGATGGTCCTGGCGATGGTCACCGCGGGCTTTGCCGGCGCCGTGGTGCCGATGGCGCTGACGCGCCTGGGCCAGGATCCGGCGCAGTCCTCGTCGATCATCCTGACCACGGTGACCGATATCACCGGTTTCCTGTCCTTCCTGGGGATCGCGGCCCTGCTTTCGGAGCTGCTGTAGCCCGCGCAAGGCGTGGCCGGCATACCGGCCAGGCCAGGGCGGCGATGCACGCGCCCTACGGCGCTGCGGGGGCCGGCGTAGGGTCGTCGCCTCCACCTGCATCTGGCTGGTCCGGCGTCTCCGGCCGATGCGGCGGGTACGGCAGGCCGGCCCAGGCGCACAGGGTCGCCGCGTTTTCCTGCACCAGCCGCCGTCCTTCGTCGATGCATTCCTGCGCGCGATGGAAATCCATCAGCGCGAAATCCGAGAGCACCGGCAGCAGCGTGATCTCGGGGGGATCGCCCGCCATGCGGCTGCGCGTGAGGCGGTCCTGCAGGATGTTCACGCTGGCCGCGATGACGTCGAACACGCCGGGACGGTCTTCGTCGCCGCTCGACAGCGAGGCGATCATGCGCTGCCACAGGTTCCTCTCCTGCGGCGTGCTGGCCTCGCGTGCGACCTCCTCCTGCCCGGCGCGCGACAGGTGGCGTCCGACCAGCTGGGCGTTGAGGTTGACCGCGATCACCACGTCGGCCCCCATGGCGCGGCAGGCCGAGACCGGCACCGGGTTGACCAGGCCCCCGTCGAGCATCCAGCGATCGTCATGCTTGACCGGCGAGAACAGGCCCGGGATCGCACAGGACGCCCGTGCGGCGTGGATGATCGGCCCGCGCGTGATCCAGATCTCGCGCCCGCTGCTCATCTCGGTGGCCACGCTGATGTAGCGCTGCTCGAGCTCCTCGATGTTCACGTTGACGTGCTTCTCCTCGAAGAAGCCGAACAGCCGCCGCCCCTTGACCATGCCGCCGGAGAAGCTCAGGTCCATCAGGCCGAACACGTCGCGCGGCGTGAGCTTGAGCACCCACTCGGCGAAGGGCGCGAGCTGGCCCGCCACGTACACCGCGCCCACCAGTGCGCCCACCGAGGTGCCGGCAACGACATGCGGGCGGATGCCGATCGACTCGAGGCCCTGGATGATCCCGATGTGCGCCCATCCGCGCGCCGAACCGCTGCCCAGGGCCAGGCCGATGGTCGGAGCCGAAGGGGTGCCCATGCCGGTGTCCTAGTCGCGGAAATTCTCGAACTGCAGCGGCAGTTCGAATTCGGCCTTGCGCAGCATCGCGATGACGTCCTGCAGGTCGTCGCGCTTCTTGCCGGTGACGCGCAGCTTGTCGCCCGTGATGGCCGTGTCCACCTTGAACTTCGCGTCCTTGATCTTCGCGATGATCTTCTTGGCCTGCGCCTGCTCGATGCCCTGCTTGACCGTGACCGTGCGCCGCGCGCCGGCCAGGTTGGTCAGCACCTCGCCCAGGTCCAGGCAGCGCAGGTCGATGTGGCGCCCGGCCATGCGCTTGCGCAGCACGTCGAGCAGCTGATCGAGCTGGAACTCGCTGTCCGCGTGCAGCGTGAGCACCGACTCCTCGCGTTCGATCCTGGCGCTGGTGCCGCGCAGGTCGAAGCGGTTGGCGATATCACGGCTGGCCGTGTCCACGGCGTTGGTGAGCTCGTGCTTGTCCACCTGGCTGACGACGTCGAAGGAAGGCATGGCGATGGCGGGGAAAGGATGAAGGACAATGGCGGGATGCAAAGAATTATCGGCCGTTTGACCTTCCTGCGGGAACCCGGGTGCAGCGGATGTCCGATTCCGACGTCCTGATCCTCGGCGCCGGCGCAGCCGGCCTGTACTGCGCGTTCACCGCGGGCCGCCGTGGCCTGCGCGTGCGCGTGCTCGAACGCGCCAACAAGCCCGGCAAGAAGATCCTCATGTCCGGCGGCGGGCGCTGCAATTTCACCAACACCGGCACCACGCCGGAAAACTTCCTCTCCGCCAATCCGCATTTCTGCAAGTCCGCACTGGCCCGCCACCGGCCGGAGGACTTCATCGCGCTGGTCGACGGCCATCGCATCGCCTGGCACGAGAAGGAGCTGGGACAGCTGTTCTGCGACGAATCCTCGAAGCCGATCCTGCGCATGCTGCTGGACGAATGCGCCCAGGCCGGCGTGGAACTGCGCACGGACTGCGAGGTGCAGCGCGTCGATCTCGCCGCCGATGGCGGCTTCGCCCTGCGCACCTCGCAGGGGCCGATGCGCGCGCGCCGGCTGGTGGTGGCCACCGGCGGCCTGTCGATCCCGACCCTGGGTGGCAGTGGCTATGGCTACGAGCTGGCGCGCCAGTTCGATCACGCCGTGCTGCCCACCCGCGCCGGCCTGGTGCCGCTGACCCTGAGCGGCCGGCCGCTTGAACAGTGGCAGGACCTGTCCGGCCTGAGCCTGCCGGTGGAGGCGCACTGCGGGGAGGCGAGCTTCCGCAACGCGATGCTGATCACCCATCGCGGCCTGTCGGGCCCGGCCCTGCTGCAGATCTCCAACTACTGGCAGCCGGGCAGGCCACCGGCACTGCGCCTGGACCTGTTCCCGCAGGCCGACGCCGCGGGCTTCCTCCTCGCGCGCCAGCAGGCCCAGCCCGCCGCCGAACTGCGCACGGTGCTGTCCGAGGTCCTGCCGCGGCGTTTTGCGCAACGCTTCTGCGAGCTGCTGGCGCCCAGCCGGCCGCTGCGCCAGTACCGGCCCCAGGAACTGCGCGCGATCGCCGCGCGCCTGCACGACTGGCCGGTGACGCCGGGCGGCACCGAGGGCTACCGCACCGCCGAGGTCACCCTGGGCGGGGTCGACACCCGCGAGGTGTCGTCGAGCAGCTTCGAATCGCGGCGCGTACCGGGGCTGCACTTCATCGGCGAGGTGCTCGACGTGACCGGCTGGCTCGGCGGCTACAACTTCCAGTGGGCCTGGGCCTCCGGCCATGCCTGCGGGAACGCGCTGTGACGTCCGGACCCTGCCCCTGCGGCTCGGCGCAGGCCTACGCGGCCTGCTGCGGGCGCTGGCATGCCGGTGCGGCGGCGCCGACCGCCGAGGCGCTGATGCGCTCGCGCTACAGCGCCTTCGTGCTCGAGCTCGAACCCTATCTGCTGGCGACCTGGCACCCCGATACGCGCCCGGCCAGCGTCGGCTTTGAGGCGGCGACCAAGTGGCTCGGACTCGAGGTGAAGTCGGCGTACCAGACCGCGGAGGACCGCGCCGAGGTCGAGTTCGTCGCACGCTGCAGGGTCGGCGGCGGTTCGGCGGTCCGCCTGCGCGAACGCAGCCGCTTCCGTCGCGAACAGGGCCGCTGGTACTACGTGGACGGCCACTGAGCGAGCCGGTGCGGGCCCGCGCTACGCTGAGCGTCCCTCGACATGGAGACCCCAGGCATGACGACCCCGCGCTACACCCACCTGCCGCGAACGGGCAGGACCTGATGGCGAGCGCGAATCCGCAGGACGCCGAGGCGGTCCTGGCCTACTGGTTCGGCACCGATCCCGCCGACCCGGCGGCGATCGCCAATGCAAAGCAGAAACTGTGGTGGAGCGGCGATGCGCAGGTCGACCGCGATATCGCCGAGCGCTTCGGCGAGCTGCACCGACGGGCCCTGGATGGCGAGTTCGACGACTGGCCGCGCACGCCGCGCGGGCGGCTGGCACTGGTGATCGTGCTCGACCAGTTCTCGCGCAGCCTGCATCGCGGAACGCCGGCAGCCTTCGCCCAGGACGCCCTCGCCCGTCGCCTGTGCCTGGAGGGCCTCGAGACCGGCGCAGACCGAAAGCTTGGGCTGCTCGAACGGGTCTTCTTCTACCTGCCGCTGGAACACTCGGAGTCGCGCCAGGACCAGGCGCGTTCGGTCGCGGAGTTCGAGCGGCTCGGCGACGAGGCCCCGCAGGCGCTGCGCGAACTGTTCGCCTACTACACCCGCTTCGCGCGGGATCACCGCGTCATCATCGAGCGGTTCGGCCGGTTCCCGCACCGGAACCGGATCCTGGACCGGGAGTCGACCGACGAGGAAGTCGCCTTCCTCAAGCTGCCGGGCTCCTCGTTCTGATCCTCGTCTCGCAGGCCCTCATGGCCCGGACCCAGGGTCCGGGCCTCCGGGTCAGGGGCGTCGCGGCCCCTTGGGCCCGGCGCCCTGCTTTGGCGGCGTGCCCTCGACGCGGCTGATCCGCAGCTGCTGCCCGGCCACCCACACCTTCTGCAGGTCCCGGAAGATCTTCTTGGGCATGCCCACCGGCAGGTCGATGAAGCTGTGGTCGGCGTTGATGATGATCTTGCCGATGTTGGTGCCGTCGAGCCCGGCCTCGTTGGCGATCGCCCCGACCAGGTTGCCGGGCTTGATGCCGTGCTGCTCGCCGACCTCGACGCGGAAGGTCTCGGTGGCGGCCGCGTCCTGCTCGTCGCGCCGCTTGAGCCGCTCGCGGATCGGATGCGGCGAAGGAACCGGCGTGGGCGTGGCGACCTCGCCGGCCGGCGGCACGAAGAACTGCTTCGGCGGCGGTTCCTTGGGCGCCGCCACGGCGTCGCGGGCGGGCGCCCGGTCGCGATCGCGCCGGGGCTTCGACGCCGCCTGACCGTCGCGCGCCGCCTGCGCCGCGGCGAAGCGCTCGGACTTGCTGGTGGCCGGCGGCGGCACGAAGCGCGTGCTCGCGGCCGGGATCAGCAGCGACTTCTGACCCTGGGCCAGCCGCGCCAGCGCGGCGGCAATGCGGGTTGCCGGCACCGCCTGCTCGCGTTCCATCTCCTCGATCAGCTGCTGCACGCGTTCGAGCTCGGCCTGGGCGCCCTCGTCCGCGAGCACGTCGAGGATGCTCTGGCGGAAGCGCTCGACACGCTTGCTCTGCACCGCCTGTTCGCTGGGCAGCTGCATCTGCGTGATGGTCTGGCGCGTGGCGCGCTCGATGGCGCGCAGCAGGTGCTGTTCGCGCGGGGCGATGAAGAGGATCGCCTCGCCGCTGCGGCCCGCGCGGCCGGTGCGGCCGATGCGGTGCACGTAGGACTCGGTATCGGTCGGGATGTCGTAGTTGACGACGTGGCTGATGCGCTCCACGTCCAGCCCGCGCGCCGCCACGTCGGTGGCCACGATGATGTCGAGGCTGCCGTCCTTGAGGCGGGCGATGGTGCGCTCGCGCTGCTTCTGGTCGAGATCGCCGTTGAGCGCCGCGGCGTTGAACCCGCGCGCCTCGAGCTTCTCGGCCAGCTCGGCGGTCGCGATCTTGGTGCGCGCGAAGATCAGCATGCCGTCGAAGGTCTCGGCCTCGAGGATGCGCGTCAGGCCCTCGAGCTTGCCCACCGTCGCCATCCAGTAGCGCTGGCGGATGTTGGTGGCGGTGGTGGTCTTGCTCTTGATGTGGATCTCGACCGGATCCTTCAGGTGCTCGCGCGCGACGCGACGGATCGCCGAGGGCATGGTCGCGGAGAACAGCGCGACCTGGCGCTCCGGCGGTGTCTGCTGCAGCACCCACTCGACGTCATCGATGAAGCCCATGCGCAGCATCTCGTCGGCCTCGTCGAGCACCAGCATGCGCAACGCATCGAGCTTGAGCGTGCCGCGCTTGACGTGGTCGACCACGCGGCCGGGCGTACCGACCACCGCGTGCACGCCGCGGCGCAGACCCTTCAGCTGCGGCTCGTAGCTCTGTCCGCCGTAGATCGGCAACACGCGGAAGCCCGGCAGGTGCGCGGAGTAGCGCTGCAGCGCCTCGGCCACCTGGATCGCGAGCTCGCGCGTCGGCGCGAGCACCAGGGTCTGCGGCACGGCGTGGAACAGGTCGGTCCGGCTCAGGGCGGGCAGCGCGAAGGCGGCGGTCTTGCCGGTGCCGGTCTGGGCCTGCCCGAGGACATCCCGGCCCTCCAGCAGCGGCGGAATGGTCTGCGCCTGGATCGGCGAGGGCGATTCATAGCCGACCTCGTCGAGCGCGCGCAGCAGCGGCTCCGGCAGGGCGAGATCGGAGAAGCGCAGGGAGGGCGAAGCGGAAGCGGGCGAGTCGGAAGACGAGGGCATCAATCGGGGCTTTGGAGGTTCGACGAGGAGGCGCGGGTGTCCGTCATTCTCGCAGCGATCGGGGCTAGGCGTCGGCCGCGCGCCCTGCATTCCGAGCCGGGCACGGCGGCATGCCCGGGCCGCTTCGCCAGGACGCCCTTCCCCGGCGAGCGCGGCACATGCTGCAATCCTGATACTTATCCGCGCGATGGCGGCCACCACCCCGGTTCCGGGCGAGCCTGTCTCCAGGTCCGTGTCCCGGGCACGGAACCTGTCCCCGCGCTCGCTCGAAGGCCAGGCATCGCGGTGATGCGCGCACCGCGGCATCCGGCGATGACCCGGCGCCAGACTGAAGACCATGAACCCGGTGCTTGAACAGTTGCTGCGCTGCCCCTTCTGCGGCGGCCGGATCACCACGATCGACGCGCTCGAGCGCCGGGACGGGGAGCTGCGCTACGGCGTGCTGGCCTGTGCGCGCTGCCGTGGCGAGTTCGCGGTCGTCGAGGGGGTGCCGATCCTCCACGCGGAGCAGGACACGCTCGACATCCGCTGCGACGACACCGGGGAGACGGTGCTCGAGGGCCCGCGCCTGCGCGAGGTGATCCAGGCCGTCCGCAACGGCGATCGCCTGCGCGCGTTCAGCCTGCTGCTGAACCCGATCGACCTGGAGGGCGCCGCCTGGCCATTGAGACCGGCGGTGCCGACGTCCGGTCCGCGGCGGCGGCGCCTGCACGCCGCGGCGCCGGCTACGGCCGCCGGCTCGCAGA
>CAMLNE010000165.1 GCA_946481265.1 uncultured Panacagrimonas sp.
GGCCCCGGCATAGAGGCGCATCGCCGCGTCGCGACGTCCCAGCAGGTGATAGGCGTCGCCGACGCGGGTCAGTTCCGCCGCCCGTTCCTGCACGCTGCCACCGCGGCGGTTCTCGGCCAGGCGTTCGGCGCGTGCCAGCGCGCTGCCCGGCTGCGGCACACCCGCAATCGGCATCTCGTCGGGATCGCGCCGGTGCACGCTGCCGACCAGGGCGAGCCCGAGCAGGGGCTCGATCAGCCGCGGGTCTTCCTCGTCGGTCTCCTCGATGAGCCGCAGCGCCCGCGCATACAGGCGCATCGACTCGCCGGTGCGGCCGGCGTCGAGAAACCAGCGGCCGCCGAGGGCATGGATGTGGGCAAGCGCGGGTGCATCCTGCGCGTACACCCGCTCGGCCACCGCCATGCGGCGCTGCTGGATCTCGTTGGCGTCCTCGTTGCGACCCAGGGCCTGCAACGCCACGGCCAGGCTGTGCAGGACATCGAGCTGCGCGGCGCTGTAGAGGCCCTGGTTGATGCGGTGTGACTGCAGCGCGGTGCCGAGCGCCTCCACCGCCGGGCCGTATTGCCCCATCTGCAGCCGGGCATGGCCCATCGCGTACCAGGCGTCGAACAGGCGCGGATCACGTGGACCGCTGGCGGCCTGGACCGACTCGATGGCGGCCTGGTAGTTGTGCAGTGCCCCGGCGGTGTCCGCGCTTCGCTGGCGAGCGATGCCCAGGTTGAGCAGGGGCGTGAACAGGCGCGGATCGTCCGGTCCATAGGCCGCGCGGCTGATCGACAAGGCCTTGGCGGCGAGCGTCGTGCCGGCCGCCGGCCCGTCCTCGGCCATCACCGAGGCGATCGCCGCCGCGGTCGGCGCGTCCGGTGGCCGCGCCGGGTCCTCCTTGAAGTCTGGGGCGATGACCGCTTCCGCCTGCAAGACCGGCTCGGGCAGTTCGACGGCCTGTGCGCCGGGCGCGGCCGCCAGCCAGGCGAGCAGGGCGGGCAGGACCCAGGTCGGGCGAATGGACGGTGACCAGCGCATCGGAAGGGAAATGAAGACGCGGCCGGCATATCTTAAGTGCGCGCCACCGACCGGGCTCGCGCGGCGGCCGAGCACCTGACGCGCACACCCGCGGAGCTCACCCGGCGCGCGTGAAGAAGTCGATGAGAACGCGGGCGGCACTGCGCGGCACGTCGGCAGGGAAGAAGTGACCGGCGAACGGAAGCAGGACCGGGTCGTCGGGCGCGCCGGGCAGGTCGCGGGCCAGGCGTGCGCCCCACGACGGCATGAGGAAGTAGTCGTGCGCCGCCCAGACGACGAGCGCGGGCTTCGCGAAGCCACGCGCGACGGCCTGCGTGTCCATCGTGTGCCGGGGCGACTGCGCCCGCATGTAGCCGGCGAAGGCTTCGAGGTCGGGGCCGCCGGTCCGTATCGGCGCCATCCACTCGTCGATCAGCGCGGCCGGCAGTGGGCATCGGAACACCGTCTGCGGGAACGGCCAGATAAGGCGCATCGGCCCGACCACGAGGCCGGCGCGCGCGAGCGCGTGCACGACGGCGGGGTGACGGCACGCCGCACTCACCAGCCGGACCGCCGGGACCTCCCAGTTGTCGTAGCAGACGATGTTCGCCATCGCGACCGCGCTGACGCGATCTCCGCAGCGGGCGAGGAATCGCAGCCCGTGCGCGCCGCCCTGGTCGTGGAGGGCAAGCCGCGTCTCGCCAATCCCGAGGTGATCGAGCAACTGCTCGAGCATCACGGCCTGGCCCGGGCTGGCGACGTCTGCGCCGGCGCATGCGCGCGAGCGTCCGAGGCCGAGCAGGTCCGGCACGATGCAGTCGAAATGTTCCCCGAGGTCGCCGAGCAGGGGCTCCCACAGCCTCGCCGAGGTCGGGACGCCGTGGACGAGCAGCAGCGGCGGCCCCTTGCCGTGGCGCAGGTAGGCGACCTCGCCGCACTCAAGGCTCGCCTGCCGCCGGGCCAGGGTCCCGACCGCCATCGATGGCGGCTCGGGGGCCGGCCGCTGGAACCGCGGATTCTCGAAGAGGTGCATGCCTCGGAGCATTCAGCGAGCCTGCCATCGTCCCCGGCGCGACACCAGTTGCGCCGCGCGCTTGTCGTGCCCCGGCGGCCGGACTAGGCTCGCCCCGACGGCGTGGCACCGACCGGAGGGCCGAGAGATGGCGGCGGAGGAGAACGTCCGGATCCTGAAGGCGGCGTACGACGCCTTTAACCGCAAGGACGCGCTGGCCGCATCGGCGGCCTTCGCGGACGACGTGACGCGAACGATCGCAGGCGACAGCGCGATCAGCGGCACGTACCACGGGAAGATGGAGATCATGCGAATGTGGGCCGGCCTCGGTGAGTTCACGACCGAGCCGCGGATCTTCGCCGCGGACGACGACCACGTCGTGGTCATTGCCGTCAACGCGGCCAACGGCGAGCGCTGGGACGCGGCGGACATCTACACGTTCAAGGACGGCAGGATCGCGAGCTTCACCACGATCGAGGATCCCACCGCGCTCGAGCGCGCCTATCCACGCAGCTGAGGTGGGCGGCGAAGCCCCGTAGGAGTGGGGCGCGAGCAAGGACATGGACGTCCGCACTGAGCCCGGGTCAGCGGTTCTCCCGGTGAGCCCCCGTTACGCTCCACGCCGATGGGTTCATCGCACGCGGGGCGCAGTGAGCACTTCCAGGCGCGTCAGGAACTGCATCGCATGAGCGCGTGTGCTGCCGCACATCTCGGCGGATGGCTGCAGGCTGGCGCAGACCGCGGGACGCAGCGGATCTCCGAACAGCCGGCAGCGGCCTTCGCCATCGAGCTGCACGCAGGGCACGCCCGCAGGCTTGCCGCGTGGCATGCCGGGAATCGGAGAGGAGATCGAAGGCGCAATACAGCAGGCGGCGCAGCGCGGACGGCAATCCATCGTCGAAGGGTAACCCGCGCCTGACCGCCAACCCTTCCATGACGTCGCTGCGGCCAAGGTTCGATCAAAGGCATACGCTAGAGTACGGCCGATCCACACTTTCCCGATCTAACGGAGCTCACGAATGCCGACCTACACGCCTCCGCTGCGCGACATGCAGTTCGTCCTGCACGAGCTGCTCAACGTCTCGGAGGGTCTGCGCAAGCTGCCACCGCATGCGGACATCGATCGGGAGACGATCGACTCGATCCTCGAGGAAGGCGGCAAGTTCTGTGCGGAGGTGCTCTTCCCGCTCAACCAGGTCGGCGATCGCGAGGGCTGCACCTACCAGGGTGACGGTGTCGTCACCACGCCGACCGGATTCAAGGAGGCCTACCAGCAGTTCGTCGAAGCAGGCTGGGGCGCACTGGGCATGGACCCCGAGTTCGGCGGGCAGGGCCTTCCGCACGTGATCCACAGCGCCTTCATGGAAATGATGAACAGCGCCAACCAGGCCTGGACGATGTATCCCGGGCTGAGTCATGGCGCCTACAACGCGTTGCACGCCTTTGGCACGCCGGAGCAGAAGCAGGTCTATCTGACCAAGCTGGTATCGGGCGAGTGGACCGGCACGATGTGCCTGACCGAAGCGCATGCGGGCACCGACCTGGGCATCCTCAAGACCAGGGCGGAGCCGAATGCAGACGGCTCCCACGCCATCACCGGCACCAAGATCTTCATCTCGGCCGGTGAGCACGACATGTCGAAGAACATCATCCATCTGGTGCTCGCGCGCCTGCCGGACGCGCCTCCCGGCACCAAGGGCATCTCGCTGTTCATCGTGCCCAAGTTCATTCCCGACGCGAACGGTGAGCCGGGCGAGCGCAATGCCTTCAAGTGCGGCTCGATCGAACACAAGATGGGCATCCACGGCAACGCCACCTGCGTCATGAATTTCGACGGCGCCAAGGGTTGGCTGGTCGGCGCGCCCAACAAGGGACTCAACGCGATGTTCGTGATGATGAACAGCGCGCGCCTGGGCGTCGGCATGCAGTCGGTGGGCCTGGCGGAGGTGGCGTACCAGAACTCGCTGGCCTACGCGAAGGATCGCCTGCAGTCCCGCTCGCTGACCGGGCCCAAGGCCAAGGACAAGCCGGCCGATCCGATCATCGTGCATCCGGACGTGCGCCGGATGCTGCTCACCCAGAAGGCCTACGTCGAAGCCGCGCGCGCCTTCAGCTACTGGGCGGGCCTGGCCATCGATCGCGAGCACAAGCACCCCGACGAGAAGGTGCGCAAGGACAACGCGGACCTGGTCGCACTGCTCACGCCGGTGGTCAAGGGGTTCATCACGGACAACGGCTACGAATCCACCACACTGGCGATGCAGGTCCTGGGAGGACATGGCTACATCAGGGAGTGGGGCCTCGAGCAGCACGTGCGCGATGCGCGCATCAACATGATCTACGAGGGCACCAACACCATCCAGGCGCTCGACCTGCTGGGACGCAAGGTGCTCCGTGACATGGGCGCGCGGCTCATGAAATTCGGCAAGGCGATGCAGGAGAGCATCAAGCCCTTCACCGAGATGGCGCAGATGCAGGAGTTCATCGCGCCCTTGAACGCGCTGCAGAGCGAGGTGCAGAAGCTCACGATGGAGATCGGCCAGAAGGCGATGAAGAATCCGGACGAGGCCGGCGCCGCGGCGGTGCCCTACCTGCGCATCATCGGCCACCTCGTGTTTTCATTCGCGTGGTGCATTTCCGCCGGGGTCGCGATGCGCCGGCTGGCGGAAGGCGGAGTCCCCGACGAGGCCTTCTACAAGGCCAAGCTGAGCACGGCGCGTTTCTACTTTGCCAAGCTCTACCCGGAAACCGCGGCGCTCATGCAGCAGGCGCGCGCAGGCTCGGCGCCGCTGATGGAGATCGCCGAAGCGCAGTTCTGAGCCTCGCCCGCAGGGCGTGCGTAAGGGCGGTGCGCGTCGACCGAGCCGGTCGATGCGCACTTCCACCTTGCACACTGCGCCCTGCGCCCTGCGGGTTGGATCACGGATTGGGCCGGACCGATCGCAGCTGCGCAAACTCGGCCAGATCCAGACGACCATCGCGACTCTCATCGAGTCGCTCGAAAGCACGTGCAACCTCTTCGCTGCGCGAAGCCTCGTCGATCGCCAACGAACCGTCGTTGTCTCGGTCGAGCTGGGTGAAGATCTCGCTCATCGGCGGCGGCTGCGCCGGTTCGCTGACCGGCGGAGGCAATGGCGCTGCAACCGCCGGCGGCGGCGGTGGCGGTGGAACGGATTGCGCGAATGCTGCGCCGGACATCAGGCCGGTGACGAAGAGCATCGGGACCGCGAACATCTGTCGGGTCATGAACAGAACCTCCGACTGGAAAGGGTGCTGGACGGGGAAGCCACCACCGTCGCATCACGACTGGAACCTGCGCTGAACGCGGCGCGCATGCGCGCCGGATGCGTTGCGACTTTGCGCCAGCCCGTTTTTTCGGGCCCCTCCATGCAGATCGCAGCACTGTCCCGGGAATGATCCGAAGTGCCTCGCCGCGGGACGGACGATGCGGGCAAAGGGTGAGGATGCACCCCACTAGGCCCGGTCCGGCGTCGGCGCGACACTCGGACTTCGAGCCGGCGCCGACCGGTCCATTCGCCGAGGAGGAGGGCTGCCATGGCACTCAAGCTGGCCTGTGCGTTCGCAACATCTGACGATTCCCCCGAACACGCCCGCATTGCCGAGCAGCTCGGCTACGAGCGAGCCTGGTTCTACGATTCTCCCGCGCTGTATCCCGACGTCTGGGTGCAGCTGTGCCGCGCCGCCGACCGTACCCAGCGCATATCGCTCGGCACGGGCGTGCTGGTGCCGCACCTGCGCCACCCGATGGTGACGGCAGCGGCGGTCGCCACCCTGGTCGCCGCGGCGGGCCAGGAGCGCGTCGTCGTCGGCATCGGCTCCGGCTTCACGGCGCGCGTCAGCATGGGCCAGCGGCCGCTGACCTGGCGCTTCGTCTCCGAGTACATGGTCGCGCTGCGCGGCCTGCTGCGCGGTGAGGAAGTCGAATGGGAAGGTGCCACCACGCGCATGCTGCAGTGGGAAGGCTACGGCGCTAAGCGGCCGATCGAGGTGCCCTTCGTGGTGGCGGCCGGTGGCCCCAAGGGCGCGGCAGTCGCGAAGGAACTCGGCCAGGGCGTGTTCGGCGTGTTCGAACCGCAGGCCGGTTTCGACTGGAGCGTCGTGCTGCTGTTCGGAACCGTCCTGGACTCCGGCGAGTCGCCGTCATCCCCGCGCGCCATGGCGGCGGCCGGACATGGCGGCAGCGTGCTGCTCCACTATTTCCTGGAACACCGCATGCTCGACCAGATCCCCGGCGGTGAGGAATGGAAGAAGCTCTACGAGGCGGTACCGGAGAGCAAGCGCCACCTGGCCATGCACGACGGCCACCTTGTCGGCGTGAACGATCGCGACCGGCCCTACATCAGCGGCGAGCTGCTCGCGCGCAACAACATGTCGATGGAGCGCGATGCCTGGCGCGAGCGTCTTGCGGCGCTGGAGGCCAAGGGCGCGACCGAGATCGCATTCCAGCCCGCAGGACCGGATATCCCGCGCGAGCTGGAAGCCTTCGCCAGGATGATGAAGGGTTGAGCGCGATGAGATATGCACGTGGCCGGCGTCGACCGATGTTCGACCGTTCGCGCCCGGCCGGAGACCGCGGTCGATGACGGCCCTGAAGCTCGGCTACAAGGCCTCCGCAGAACAGTTCGGTCCGCGTGAACTGCTCGAGTACGCGGTGCTGGCCGAGGCGGCGGGCATGGACTCGGTCTGGATCAGCGACCACTTCCAGCCCTGGCGCCACGCCGGTGGCCATGCACCGTTCTCCCTGGCCTGGCTCGGCGCGGTCGGCGCACGAACCACGCGCGTGGTGCTCGGCACCAGCGTGCTGACGCCCACATTCCGCTACCACCCGTCGATCGTCGCGCAGGCCTTCGGCACGCTCGGCGCGCTGTATCCGGGCCGCATCGCGCTCGGCATCGGCACCGGCGAATCCCTCAACGAGGTGCCCGCCAGCGGCATGGCCTGGCCCGAACAGTCGGAACGCACGGCACGCTTCAAGGAGGCGGTCGACCTGATTCGCCGGCTATGGCGCGAAGAGCGCCTGAGCTACGAGGGAAAGTTCTACAGCACCCATCGGGCCACGATCTACGACAGGCCCGACCTGCCGGTGCCGATCTATGTCGCCGCCGCGGGGCCCTACATGGCGAAGTTCGCGGGCGAACACGCCGAGGGCTTCATCTGCACCAGCGGCAAGCCGTGGACGCTGTATACCGAGACCCTGCTGCCCAACGTCGACGTCGGCCTGGAAAAGGCCGGCAAGCCGCATGGTGGCATCGACCGCCTGATCGAAGTGAAGCTGTCCTTCGATACCGACCGTGACCGCGCCCGCGAGGACACGCGCTTCTGGGCGCCGCTGGCGCTGTCGCCGCAGGAGAAGATGAACGTGGAGGACCCGCTCGAGATGGAAAGGCTGGCCGACGCGCTGCCGATCGAGCGCGCCGCCTCGCGCTGGATCGTCAGCGACGACGTCGACGAGATCGTCGAGAAGATCCGTCCCTACGTCGACCTCGGCTTCAACCACCTGGTCTTCCACGCCCCCGGTCCGGACCAGGCGCGCTTCCTCAAGCTGTTCGAGGAGCGGCTCGCCGCCAGGTTGCGCCAGGCCTTCGCCTGAAGCCGATGGACACGTCCATCGCATCCGGCCGGCGGACCTTCCCGGACGCGCCGGGCCTGATCGCCGCGCTCGCCGACGACATCGCGGCCCAGCTCGGACAGGCCATCGCCGCCCGCGGCGTGGCGCTGATCGCCGTCTCCGGGGGCAGCTCGCCCAAACCGCTGTTCGAACGCCTCGCGCGGATGGCATTGCCCTGGACGCAGGTCGTCATCACCCAGGTCGACGAGCGCTGGCTTCCGCCCGAACATCCGGACAGCAATGCGCGCCTGATCCGCGAACACCTGCTGCGCGACGCAGCGGCCGCCGCGCGCTTTGTGCCGCTGAAGAACGCGGCAGGCTCGCCGCAGGCCGGCCAGTCCGCCTGCGAGGCCCAGCTGAGCGCGCTGCCGCTGCCCTTCGACCTGGTCCTGCTGGGCATGGGCGAGGACGGCCACACCGCCTCGCTGTTCCCGCAGGCCCCTGAACTCGCCACCGCACTGCGCGAAGAGGGGCCGCTGTGCGTCGCGGTCGGCGCGCCGCGCCCGCCGCAGGCGCCATACCCACGGATGAGCCTGAGCCTGGCCGGACTGCGTGCCAGCCGGCGCCTGGTGCTGCCGTTGCACGGCGAGGCCAAGGTCGCGGTCCTGCGCGAGGCGCAGAATGCCGGCCCGGTCGAGGCAATGCCGATCCGCGCGCTGCTGCGCGCGCCGCGGCTGCCACTGGAGATATGGACCTCGCCCTGAGCGGGCCGCCGCCGGCCGCGAGGCCGGCACGCTCGACGGATCGAGTCCCATGGGACTCATGAAGAACATCGGAGGAACGCGGTAATGCAGCTCGGCATGGTGGGTCTCGGTCGCATGGGCGCCAACATCGTCCGGCGCCTCTTGCGTGCCGGCCACGACGCGGTGGTGTTCGACATCGACGAGGCCGCGGTGGCCAGGCTGGTCGGCGAGGGCGCCACCGGTGCGACGAACCTGGACGATTTCGTTGCACGACTCGCGGCACCGCGCGCCGTCTGGCTGATGCTCCCGCACGGCCAGATCACCGAGGAGCACGTGCAGGCGATGGCGCAGCGCCTGCAGCCGGGCGACACGCTGATCGACGGCGGCAACAGCCATTTCCACGACGACGTGCGCCGCGCCGAGCAGCTCGCGGCGCACGGCATCCACTACCTCGATGTCGGCACGAGCGGCGGTGTTCGCGGGCTGGAACGCGGCTACTGCATGATGATCGGCGGCGACCGCGGCGCATTCGAGCGCCTCGATCCGATCTTCGAGGCGCTCGCGCCCGGACGCGGCGACATCCCACCCACCGGCAGCCGTGAAGGCTTCGATGCGCGCGCCGAGAGGGGATATCTGCACTGCGGTCCGGCCGGTGCCGGCCACTTCGTCAAGATGCTTCACAACGGGATCGAGTACGGCATGATGCAGGCGATCGCCGAGGGCTTCGACATCATGCGCAACG
>CAMLNE010000166.1 GCA_946481265.1 uncultured Panacagrimonas sp.
GTCGGGCTGGTGGGCGGCGAGACGGTGGCGTTTGCCATGCGCCGGCGCAAGGCGCGCCCGCGGCGGCGGCGCCGCCGCGGCGCCGCCCTGCAGCTGGAAGGCGCGGATCGTCACCACGCAGCCACCCAGCACGACCATCGACAGCAGGCTTCCCAGCAGCTGTCCGACGACCTGCGGATCGATCAGCACACTGGGCGCATGCAGCGGCTCCAGGCCGACGTGTGACAGCGCGGCATATTGCACGCCGCTGAAGACCAGCCCGATCAGCAGCGCGGCCTTCAGCTTGAGACCCACCGCATGTGGAGCGGGCGCTTCCTTGATCTGCTCGACCAGCCGCAGCGCGAGCGTCGATGCGGCGCCGGCCGCGGCCAGGATCAGCACCGCCTGCAGCGGATCGCCGGAGGGACGCATGGCAGGCAGCGCGCTGCGGTCGATGTAGTGCATCGCGCAGAAGCCGACGCCGACCAGCAGGCCGGCAGCCGCCTGCTTCCACGGCGTGGGATGACTCAGCAGGTTCGCGCGCAGCAGCACCGCCGCGGTGCCCAGGCCCACCGCGAGCGACAGCACCGAGGTCAACGGTGCGCGACTTGCCCAGGTTTCGGGTTCCACCGCCAGGGTGGCCAGCACATGCATCGCCCACAGGCTGCCGCCCATCAGCACGGGGCCCCACTCGCGCCAGCGGTTGCCGCCGACATCGCGCAGCTGGTAGGCGCGGAGCAGGACATCCAGCGAGGCGTAGGCGGCGACGACGGCGATCAGCACCGACATGATCGAGATCGCTGGATCCAGCTGGCCGAGCATGCCCGCCTCCATTGTTGTTCTTGACCTGCGGGGCTCGACGCCGACACCACGTCGTGCCGGAACGCCTTGCCGCGTTCACACCCGATCGTAGTGGCGAGGCGCCGGTGATGCACACCTCGCAGCGCGATGCGCCATCGAACCCGGCCCGCGCGCGACTTGCCGGTGAGCGCCTCGCACGTCCTCGGTCGGACGCCTTCGACGTCGGCCATTGCGGCGCCTTCGCCGTCCTGCGGGCGCACCGCGGACACCCCCGCGTGGTCCGTCATGGATCGCATTGGCTGCCCCCTGCAGCCGCGAAATGCCCGGCTCCTGCATCCATCCACCTGCATCGTCGTCCTGCGCGTCAGGACCGGCCCGGGCTCACCACCCCTTCTGCATTGCGGCCGACACGCCCGCTTTCCGGCCCGGACGGGCATGGCGCCAGCATCCGGTGGTGACTTCATGTCCCGGTGTGGCGCCGCGGTTTTCCCACAAGCCGCTCACGCGCTTGCCCGCCGCGGCGGTTCATGAGAATCTTTTAGTGCAATAAAACCATTCGGGCGATCGGCCGCAGGCCAGACGCACCCGCTGGAGGAGAACCAGAGATGGACAGAGGCAGGCAGATCCGCCCCCGCAGACCGGTGGCGTCGTCCACGTCGAAACAGGATCACATGATGCTGATCACGCCCTCGCGGCTGGCCTACCGCGGCCTGTTCGGCACGCCGGGCGCGCGCAATTTCGGCGCATGGGTGTTCTACGTGGCGGTGAAGGCCGCCTTCGAGGTGTCGGTCGACGGCGGTCCGGCGCGTAGGGAGCGCTTCATCGCCGTGCCGCCGTACACCCCGCACCGCGTGTCCACCACCGACCGCGAGATGAACGAGGTCCTGGTGGAGGCCGAGACCGTCGACGACGCGCTGCTGCGCGAGCACTGGCTCGCCAGCGACGCGCAGCGCGACGCGCTGGCCGAGCGTATCCGCGCGGGCTTCGTGCCGGGGGCCGAGCAGGCCGCCGACTTCGACCTGCGTTTCTTCGGCGCGCCCCTGCCCACGCGCCGGCTCGATACGCGCGTGCTGCGCGCCATCGAGCGCATGAAGGACGATCCCGCCGGGCGCCTGACCGCCGAGGACTGCGCGGCGCTGACCGGGCTTTCGTTCTCGCGCTTCACGCACCTGTTCAGCGAACAGACCCGGACCACCTTCCGCCGCTTTCGCGCCTGGAAGCGGGCGCGCGGCCTGATGCCGCTGATCGGCAACGGCCTGAACCTGCTCGACGTGGCACTCGACGCCGGCTACGCCGACTCGACCCACTTCAGCCACTCGGTCCGCCAGTTCTACGGCTACACGCCGCGCGACATCTTCCACGGCTCGCGGCGGGTCGCCGTGATCTCCCAGGCCTGAGCCGGAACGCCCATGTCCCGTGAAGACCAGAAGGAAGACCGCCGCCGTCGCATCCTGGACGCGGCCGAGGCGCTGATCCGCGAAACCGGCACCACCGATTTCTCCATGGCGCTGCTGGCCGAGCGCGCCGCGCTGAGCGGCCCGACGCCGTACAACCTGTTCGGCTCCAAGGGCGGAATCCTCTACGCGCTGCTCAACCGCTGCGTCGACGACCTGTTCACCGACATCGCGCGCGACGGCGCCATCACGGATCCGATCGAGCTGGTGCTGCGCTCCGCGCAGGCCGCGGCGGACGAGATGGCCGCGCGTCCGCGCTTCTACCGCCCGCTGTACCAGTTCCTGCTCGGCGTGCAGGACCCGGTACTGCGCCCCGCCTACATGGACAGGGCGCTGATCTACTGGATGCAGGCGCTGCAGCGGCTGGCCGACACCGCCCACCTTCCGCACGCGCTGCCGCAGGAGCAGCTCGCGCGCCTGATGGTCATCAATGTCGTGGGTGCGCTCGATCTGTGGGTGCAGCTCGAACTCGACGACCGGCAGTTCCGCACGCAGGTGATGTACGGCACCGCGGTGCTCCTGCTCAGCGTGGCCAATACCGGCCAGCGCACGCGCCTGCTGGCGCGCATGGACGAGCTGCAGCCCGAGCTGCCGACGCGCTTCACGCCCAATCTGGCGCCGACGCCGCCTCCGCATGAAGCGGGGCCGGGCCCCTCACGGTACCGTCCGACCCGCGCCCTGCCCGCCTGATCCGCCTTGCCCCGCGTGCGCGGGGCGCATCCGGCGGGTATCGCGGTTCAGGCCGACAGGCCGCCGTCGACCATCAGGCTCTGCCCGGTGATGTACGCCGCCTTGGAGGAGGCCAGGTAGGCCACCGCCTCGGCGATCTCGTCGCAGGTGCCCAGGCGGCCCAGCGGCGTGAACTCCACCGCCATCTCCAGCAGCTTGCGCGTCGGCGTCTGCATCATCGGGATGACCATGCCGCCGTCGATCACGCCGGGGCCGACCGCGTTGGCGCGGATCCCGTTGCGCGCCTCTTCCGTGGCGATCTGGCGCACCATCATCTGCACCGCGGCCTTGGGGGTGGCGGACAGCGCGTCGAGCGGCACGGTGCGCTTGGTGGCGCAGGTGATCAGGGCCACGAAGGAGCCGCCCCCGCCCTGGCGCAGCACCGGGATGCCGGCCTGCGCGATGTTGAAGAAGCCGACCACGTCGGTCTCGATCACGCCGCGGAAGGACTCGGCCTTGAAGTCGGCCAGCGGGCCGGTGTCGAACACCAGGCCGCCCGCCGACACCACCGTGTGCACGCGGCCGAAGCGCTCGACCGCCAGCGCATAGGCGGCCTCGACCTGCTGGCGATCCGTCACGTCGCAGGCCACCGCCTCGGCGCGGCGGCCGGTGGCGCGGATCTTCTCGACGAACTCGAGCGTCTCCTTGGCGCGCGCGCGGTAGGTCACCACGATGTCACTGCCGCGCTGCGCCATCAGCCCGGCGCTGGCCTGGCCCAGTCCACCGCTGCCGCCGAACACCAGGGCGCAGCCGGAAGCGGGAAAGTCGGGGGTGTTGATGCCGAAGCTCATGTCCTGTGTCTCCGTGGTGAGCCGGGTGGGGCGCGTCGGCGTCGGGGCGCTACTGCGCCACCATGCCGCCGTCGATGCTCAGTTCCGCACCGATGCAGAATTTCGACTCGTCCGAGGCCAGGAACAGGCAGCCGTAGGCGATCTCGATCGGCCGTCCGAGCCGGCCGATCGGGGTCGCGCTGGTCACCGAGACTTCGAACGCCTTCGGATCCGGGTTGGTGTTGATCGCCTCGCGCAGCAGCGGCGTGTCGATGCCGCCCGGGTGGATCGAGTTGGCGCGGATGCCGTCGCGCGCATGGGTAACCGCGGTGCTCTTGGTCAGCAGCCGCACCGCGCCCTTGGAGGCGTGGTAGGCGCCGAAGCCGGGGCTGCCGACCATTCCGTAGGCCGAGGAGATGTTCACGATCGAGCCGCCGCCGTTCTTCTTCATCAGCGGCACCGCGTACTTGGTGGACAGGAACACGCCCTTGACGTTGACGTCCATGATCCGGTCGTACTCCTCCTCGGTGGTGTCGACCTCGGCCAGCGTGCTTTCCACCGCGGCGTTGTTGATCAGCGCATCGAGCCGGCCATGGCGCGTCGCGGCGTGTTCGATCATGGCCTTGACCTCGGCGTGCAGGGCCATGTCGCAGCGAAGGAACTCGGCCTTGCCGCCCTCGCCGGTGATCCGCGCCGCGAGCGCCATGCCCTTGTCGACCTGGATGTCGACGATGATCACCGTCGCACCCTCGCGCGCGAACAGCAGGCAGGTCGCCTCGCCGATTCCCGATGCGCCGCCGGTCACGATCGTCACCTTGCCGGCCAGGCGTCCCGTGCCCGTGTTCTGCGTCATGCCCTGCTCCTCGGTTCTACCGCTGATGGTTGGCGTCGATGTCGCAGCCCGAAGCCCATCACAGGGATCGCGCTTGCGGCCTGCGTTTTCGTACCTCTTGCTTGCGTGGTTCGCTCGCGCAACGACGAAACCCTCGTCGCACGGCGTCCACGTCTTCGCCAGCAGACTGCGGGCCTGCGCCGGCAGCGTCTTGTGTCCACCGGTTGCTGGAAGCCGGTGGATACAAGACCCCGGCGCGGGCCGCGACCAGACTCGTCCCCTGCACAGCAAGCCAGTTGCGGCGACGAGGGAAACCCTGCGAATGAACGACGCCGATGGCAGCCCTGGAGCGGGGATGATCGCGGCCCGTGCACGAGGGCACGCATGAGCGTCGTCGAGGTCCAGATCGACGCGGCAACCGGCGTGGCCACGCTGGCGATGAACCGCCCCGAGCGCTTCAACGCGCTGAGCCTGGACTTGCTCGACGGCATGCTCGACGCGCTTGCCGGCCTGGCGCGCGATCCCGCCTGCAGGGCGCTGATCGTCACCGGCAAGGGCACGGCGTTCTGCGCCGGCGCGGACCTCGGCGCCTTCGACGCGCTGCGCCGCGAGGGCCGTCACCTCGACAGCGGCGAGCAGGTCGCCGAGACGATGGAACAGCGCTTCAATCCCCTGGTGAACGCGCTGTACACCTTCCCCAAGCCGGTGGTCAGCGCGGTCAACGGCATCGCCGCCGGCGGCGGCGCGGGCATCGCGCTGTGCGCCGACATCGTGCTGTGCGCCAGCGCCGGCACATTCAAGTTCGTGCAGGCACAGCAGCTGGGCATCGTCGCCGACATGGGTGCGCACTGGCTGCTGCAGCGCCTGGGCGGACGGGCCACGGCGCTGGGCGCGACGCTGCTGGGCGAGACGCTGGACGCGCCGCGCGCCGCCGCGCTCGGCCTGGTCTGGGAGGTGGTGCCGGACGACGCGCTGCTGACCCGCGCGCGGATCGCGGCAGAAAAGCTGGCGGTCGTTCCCCGCGACGTCGTGATCGGCACGCGCGCCCTGGTCGATGCCAGTGCCACGGCGGCCTTCGCGGCCGTGCTCGACAGCGAGCGCCTGTACCAGCGCGATTTCTGCGCGCGGCCGGGATTCCTTGCCCGCATCGAGGCCTTCCTGGCCCGGTCGCGCGGCAAGAACCGACCGGAACGGTAACCCAGGGCGAGCCATCGCCGCTTCGCTCCCCATCCAACCCGCCCGACCCATGCTCCCGGAAGCCCAGCGCCCGACCGAATCATCCGCCGACCTCGCCGAGTTCCGCGACCAGCTTCGCCGCTTCGTCGATCGCGAACTCGCGCCCTTTGTCGACGAATGGGAGGAGGCCGGCGCGGTGCCGCGCGAGATCTACCGCAAGGTCGGCGCGCTCGGCGTGTTGGGCCTGGGCTATCCGGAGGAATGGGGCGGCACGCCGGCGAGTCTGGCCATGCGTTCGATCGCGATCCAGGAGATCGCGCGCGCGGGCTGCGGCGGCCTGTTCGTCTGCCTGTTCACGCACTCGATCTTCGTGCAGCCGATGCTCGCGCTGGGCACCGCCGAGCAGCAACAGCGCACCCTGCCCGGCGTGCTGTCGGGCGAGGCGATCGCCGCCTGCGCGATCAGCGAACCCTCGGGCGGCTCGGACGTCGCCAATCTGCGCACGCGCGCGCGCCGCGAGGGCGACGAGTTCGTCATCGATGGCGAGAAGACCTTCATCTCCAACGGCATGCGAGCCGATTTCTACGCGGTGGCGGTACGTACCGGCGGCGACGGCGCAGGCGGCATCTCCATGCTCCTGGTCGAGCGCGACCGACCCGGCTTTACGCGGACGCGGCTGCGCAAGATGGGCTGGTGGAGTTCGGACACCGCGAGCCTGCACTTCGACGGCTGCCGCGTGCCGGTGGCGAACCTGATGGGCCGCGAGGGCGCGGGCTTTCGCACGCTGATGGAGAACTTCAACGGCGAGCGCCTGCTGATGGCCGACGAGGCCTGCTCCTTCGCCGAGGTCTGTTACGACGAGGCCGCCAGCTGGGCGCGTGAGCGCCGCACCTTCGGCGTGCCGCTGGTCAGCCACCAGGTCATCCGCCACAAGCTGGTCGACATGCACATGCGCATCCGCGCGACGCGCACCTGGGTGGACCGCTGCATCGCGCGCATGGATGCCGGCGATCGCAGCGAGGATCTCGTGGCCGAACTGTGCATGCTCAAGGTCATGGCCGGCCAGACCATGCAGGGGTGTGCCGACCAGGCCGTGCAGATCCTCGGCGGCATGGGCTTCATGCGCGGCATGAAGTCCGAGCGCATCTACCGCGACGTGAAGGCAATCATGATCGGCGGGGGCGCCGAGGAGATCCTCAAGGAGCTCGCGGCGAAGAAGCTGGGGCTTGCGTAGGGTGTGCAAGCGCGAAGTGCGTGCGCACCGGCCGGTCGGAATGGTGCGCACGCCTCGCCTTGCACACCCTGCGCGACAACACCTACGCGCATAGCCCGCGCAGGTCGGTCTTCAACACCTTGCCGTTCGAGTTGCGCGGCAGCGCGTCGAGCAGGCGCAGCTCGCGCGGCAGCTTGTAGCGTGCCAGGCGCTCGCCGGCGAAGGCCTGCAACTGTTCCAGGTCCAGCGTCTGTCCCGGCCGGAGCACCACGAAGGCAACCACGCGCTCGCCCCAGCGTGGGTCCGCGGCACCGACCACCGATACCTCGGCGATGGACGGATGTGCGTACAGCAGGTTTTCGATCTCGGCCGGATAGATGTTCTCGCCGCCGCTGATGATCATGTCCTTGAGGCGGTCGCAGACGTAGAGGAAGCCGTCCGCGTCGAGCCAGCCGATGTCGCCGCTGCGCAGCCAGCCCTCGGCATCGAGCGCCTCGCGCGTGGCCTGCGGCTGGTTCCAGTAGCCCGGCGTGAGGTTGTCGCCCCGCATGCAGATCTCGCCGCGCGCGCCGGGCTGCGTGATGACGCGACCCTCGCCGTCGATCAGGCGGATCTCGCTGAGCAGGGTGGCCTTGCCGCAGGAGCCGAGCCGGGCCAGTGCGAGCTCCGCTTCGAGGAAAGTCACCGCCGAGGCGCTCTCGGTCATGCCGAAGCCCTGGCTCATCGGGATGCCGCGACCGTTGAACAGGCCCAGCAGCGGCTCGGGCACCGGCGCGCCGCCGCAGATCATCAGGCGCAGGCTGGACAGATCGCTGCGCTCGAACGTCTCGTGCTGGCTGGCGGCCAGCAGCATAGCCGGCACCGCGAAGCTGATCGTCACGCGATGCCACGCAATCGCCGCGAGGTATTGCGCCGGATCGAAGGCGCGCTGCAGCACCACCTGGCCGCCGGCCAGCAGGGTGGGCAGGACCGTCACGCACAGCCCGCCGACGTGGAACAGCGGCGCGCAGTTGAGCACCACGTCGTTTGCGGCGTAGTCGACGGCGAGCATCCAGTTCAGGTTGTTCGCCCACAGGTTGGCGTGGGTCAGCACCACGCCCTTGGGGCGGCCGGTGGTGCCCGAGGTGTACATGATCGCGGCGGCCTGGTCGGGCCGCGCGGCGGCGGCCGCCGGGATCGGCGGTGGTGACGCCGGTTCGGCCGCGTCCCAGCCCGCGTCCGGCACGGCGCCGGGCTGCAGGTAGCACCGGCACGGCAGCGTGGCGCGTGCCGCCTCGATCGTCGCGCGGTGCGCATCGTCGACGATCAGCGTGTGTACGCCGGCGTCGCCGATGATGGTTTCGAGTTCCTGCCGGGTGAGCCGGAAATTCAGCGGCACGAAGATCGCGCCCAGGCGTGCAGCGGCGAACAGCGCGACCAGCAGCAGCGGATCGTTGAAGCCCAGCCAGGCCACGCGCTCGCCCGGCCCGACACCCCCGGATGCGAGCACGGCGGCCAGGCGCTCGACGCGATCCTGCAGTTCGCCGTAGCTCCAGTCCCGGCCTTCGAAACTCAGCGCGATCCGCCCGGGCGCGCGGCGGGCGCGGCGGCGGAACCATTCCGCGGTGGTCGTCGCGGCCGGCGCCGTGGTCTCGCGCAGGGCTTGCTGCGCCCCGGCCTGCGTCTCCTTCATCCGCTGTCACCCGTCCGATCGCCTGCGTCGATGACTATCCGGGCGCGCCTGGCGGCGGTCTTGTGCCGAACGGTCGCGCTGGCGGCACGCGGCTTGCGGACTGCCCTGCCCGCCCACAGGAGTCCGCCATGACGCGCCCGCTCGAAGGAAAGAAGATCGCCATCCTCGTCACCGACGGCTTCGAACAGGCCGAACTGACCGAGCCACGCAAGGCGCTGCAGGAGGCCGGCGCCAAGGCCCAGATCGTCGCGCTGCATCCCGGCCAGGTGAAGGCCTGGGAGACGCGCGACTGGGGCGAATCCTTCCCGGTCGACGTGGATCTGCACGCCGCCGATGCACAGGCCTACGACGCGCTGCTGCTGCCCGGCGGCGTCATGAATCCCGATCACCTGCGCATGAATGGCGCGGCGCTGCGCTTCGTCAA
>CAMLNE010000167.1 GCA_946481265.1 uncultured Panacagrimonas sp.
CGACGCCGAGACCGCGATGACGGGCCGATGGGAGCCGGCGCCGGGCCGCGCCCTTATCATGGGCCGGATATTCCCGACGACGGAGCCGCCGAATGCCCATCACGTCGCTGCGCGACCGCAAGTGCCTGGTCACCGGCGCTGCCAGCGGCATCGGCCATGCGGTCGCGCTCGCCGCCGCACGCGAAGGCGCCGCGCTGTTCCTGACCGACGTCAACGGCGCGCTGCTCGACGACGTGGCGCGCCGGATCCGCGCCGCCGGCGGTGAGGTCCGCATGGTCCGCGCCTTCGACATCAGCGATGCGGCGGCCGTCGAGGACTTCGCGCGCGCGGTGCACGAGACGCACGGCAGCCTGGATGTGGTCATGAACATCGCGGGCATCGCGATCTGGGGTTCGATCAGCACGCTTGGCGACGAGCACTGGCGGCGCTGCATCGACGTCAATCTGATGGGGCCGATCCACGTGCTGCGCTGCTTCGTGCCGCCGATGATCGAGGCGCGACGCGGCGGGCACATCGTCAACGTGGCGTCGGCCGCCGGCCTGTTCGGCCTGCCCTGGCACGCCGCGTACAGCGCCAGCAAGTTCGGGCTGCGCGGCATCAGCGAGGTCCTGCGCTTCGATCTTGCGCGGCACCGCATCGGCGTCACGCTGGTGTGCCCCGGCGCGGTGGACACCGGGCTGGTCAGGAGCGTGCAGATCGTCGGCATCGACGCGACCACGCCCGAGGTGGCGAAGATGCGCGCGCGCTTCCAGAAGCACGCCATCACGCCCGCCAGGGCGGCCGAGCAGATCCTCGAGGGCATCCGCAGGAACCGCTATCTCGTGCTCACCTCGCTGGACGTGCGTGTCGGCTACTGGGTCCAGCGCCTGTGCGCCTGGCCCTACGAGATCGCGATGCGGTTGATGAACGACCAGCTGTACGCGATCGTCCGACGCCAGCAGCGTTCCGCGCCGGGATCGCGATCGGAGCCGGAAGCGTGGCCATGACGTCCGTCCAGCGCCAGCTCGCGCCGCCGGGCGGATGGGCCGATACCGGTGCCGCCCGCATGCCGCCGCTGACGCTGTCGCAGCTGAGCCCGCCGCTGCGCCTGCTGCTGCACCTGGGCGCGAAGTGGGGCAGCCGACGCACCGGTTCGACGGTAGTGCCCGATGTCTTCCTGCTCCTGCTCCGGCATCCCCAGCTGTTCTGGGCCTGGCTGCGGTTCGCCTCGAAGCTGATGCCGTTCGGCACGCTGGATCGCCGCGACGCCGAGCTGGTGATCCTGCGTGTGGCCTGGAACTGCCGCTGTCGCTACGAGTGGGGGCAGCACGTGGCGATCGGGCTGCGCGCGGGACTCCTGCCGGAGGAGATCGGACGGCTGTCGCAAGGCCCCGAAGCGTCCGGCTGGTCGGCGCGGCAGCAGGCGCTGCTGCAGGCCACTGACGAGCTGCATCGGCAGCGGCAGATTTCGGACGCGACCTGGAGCCTGCTGGGCGAGCACCTGCCATCCCGGCAGTGCCTGGAGTTCACCCTGCTCGCCGGGCACTACGAGATGCTGGCGGGCGTGCTCAACAGCGCCTGCGTGCCGCTGGAAGCGCAAACCGAAGCGCAACTGGCGCAGGCGCCGATCCATGGTGCGCACGCGGCGCAGCTCCCCCCTGAGGTGGTGCCGTCCCGGCCGTCGTGATGGATGCGCACAGGGCGCAGTGTGGGCAAGCGCAGCTGCGCACGCTCTTGGCAGCGTGGGCGCGTGCGGCGGTGCACGGGGCGCGGGGCCCTGGTGCGCAGGCGTTCGCGCGTGGCAGATCCTGCAGTTGCCGTCCGCTTCGGGCGCCGTCAGTGCCGGGGGCCTTGCGGACGGGGATCGACGATCGAAAGGATCGATTCGAGGAACATGACGAACGCCGCGTCCTCGTCTGCGTCATCGAGGGGCCGGGGCCGTTCCCTGCACGGCGATGGAGCGACTGCATCCGCACCGCGAGGTGACACGATCCGGCCGCGGCGACGCCGGGCGCGGGCAGCCGTGAGGCGCTTGCCCGGCCCGATCAACGGGGCGGCAGCTTGAGCAGCTGCCGTGCTTCTTCGGGGCTGGCCACTTCGCGTCCGCTGTCGCGGGCGTAACGGGCCATCTGCTCGATCAACTGGCCGTTCGATGTGGCCTTGCTGCCATCGGGGAGATAGAAGGTGTCTTCGAGCCCGGTGCGCAGGTGGCCGCCGAGCTCGGCGGTGCGTCGATGCAGGGGCCAGATCTCGGCGCGCCCGATGGCCGTGACCGACCAGCTCGAATCCGGCTTGAGCAGCTTGAGCAGCAACGGCAGCAGCTCGGGATCGGTCGGCATGCCGGAGGCCACGCCCATCACCAGGTTGTATTCCAGCGGGCCCAGGTACATCGCCGCTTCGCGATACATGCCCACGCAGCGCACGATGCCGACGTCGAAGCACTCGAACTCGGGCAGCGATCCGGCCTGCTTCATCACGTCGAGGAAGGCCTGGACCTTGTGCACCGGGTTGTCGAACAGGATGGGCGCCCAGGCCCAGCTGCCGTCGGAACGGGTCTTCAGGTAGTTGAGCGAGCCCGCATTGCAGGCTGCGATCTCGGGCCGGGTGTGGCGGACGCATTCCAGCGCATCGGCGATGTCGGGACCGATCACGCCAGTGGTGTGGTTGATGATGACGCCGGGACAGGCTTCGCGGATCGCCTGCTGCACTTCGGCGGAAAGGCTGGCGTCCCAGGATGCGACGTGACCCTTGCCGTCTTCCTGCCGGCGCAGGTGGATGTGCATGACGCTCGCGCCCTGGTCGTAGGCACGGCGCGCCTCGGCCGCCATCTGCCCGGGGCTGACCGGCACGTGGTGCTGCCGGGGATCGGTGAGCACGCCGTTCAGCGCACAGGTAATGACGGCCTTGTTGCTCATTGTGGATCTCGTCCATGCCCTCGACGGGCGGCGGTACAGGGTAGGAAACGGGGCGCCCGGGCCGCTTGCGGATACCGGCTGAAAACGCTCAGCGCGCCGCTGCGGCGCTGCGCGAGCCCGGATTGCCGGTCATCGGATTGGTCGGCGCCCGGTCGTCGAGAATGTCGCGCATGCGCCACTCGACACCGACGCGCGAGCCCGGATGCGTGAGGATGTAGAAGCGGCGGGCCTTGACGCCCTCCAGCGCGATCCGGGCGACGTCATCGGCCGAAAGCCGGGCCTTGTCCATCAACTCGCGGGTGGCCAGCCGATGCGCCTCGGCGTCGGGGCCCAGCGTGCCCTCGCGGTCGGACTCCGTCGCGTCGGCGATGGCGGTCTTGACGAAGGCAGGGCAGAGCACCGATACGCCGATGCGGTCGCTGACCTCGCGCAGGTCGTGATGCAGGCATTCGCTGAGCGCCACCACCGCGTGCTTGCTCGCGGAGTACACGCTGTAATGCGGCGGGGACGTCAGGCCCCCCACCGATGCGGTGTTGACGATATGTGCCGGCTCGCCAGCCTGCAGCATGCGGGGAATGAAACTGCGCAGGCCGTGCACCACGCCCATCACGTTGACCTCGAAACACCATCGCCACTCGCGTGCCGGTGCGGTCCACAGCGGCCCGCCGGTGAACACGCCGGCGTTGTTGAACAGCAGGTGGGCAGCACCCAGACGCTCGTAGACCGCGGCGGCGGACTGCTCCACCGCCGCTTCGTCGGTGACATCGCAGTCGAGCAGCAGCGCGCCCGTTGCCGCGCCGCAGGCCCGCGCGGTCTGTTCCAGCGCGTCGCGTTTCAGATCGAGCAGCGCCAGGTGCATCCCTTCGGCGGCGCAGGCCTGCGCCAGCGCGCGGCCGATCCCGCTGCCGGCGCCGGTGATGACCGCGACCCTGCCCTTCAGACGATCCATGGTGAGTGCCTCAGTTGATCGTGTAGCCGCCGTCGACGATCAGCAGGCTGCCCGTGGTGTAGCTGGAAGCCGGCGACGCCAGGTAGACCACCGCGCCGGCCATCTCTTCGGGTTGCGCGACCCGGCCCATCGGAATGCGCGACAGCAGCGAGTCGCGGGTGTCGTCATCCTCCAGCAGGGCACCGGCAAACTTCGTCTGCGTCAGGCCCGGCAGCAGGGCGTTGACGCGTACGCCGGTCGGGGCACATTCGCTTGCGAAGGTCTTGCTCAGCGTGATGATCGCGGACTTGGAGATCGAGTAGATCGCGGCACCGTCGCCGCCGCCCGGGCGCAACCCGAACACCGAGGCGGTGTTGATGATGCTGCCGCCACCGCTCTTGGCCATCAGCCGGGCGCCGTGCACGCACGCGTAGAAATAGCCGCGCACATTGGTCTGCATCACCTTGTCGAAGGACGCGGGGTCGGTGTCCACGATCGGTCCGTAATAGGGGCTCGCGACCGCGTTGTTCATCAGGACATCGAGCCGGCCGTAGTCGCGCTCGACATCGGCGAACAGCGCCTCGAGCTGTTCGAGGTCGCCTGCATGGCAGGCGCGCGCCTGACAGTCGCCGCCGGCCGCGCGGATGCGCTCGGCCACCGCCTCGCAGGCGGCGAGCCTGCGGCTGGTGACGATCACGCGGGCGCCGTGGGCGGCCAGCGCGCGGGCACTGGCCTCGCCGATGCCGCGGCTGCCGCCGTTGACCAGCGCGACCTTTCCGCGCAGGTCGAACAGGTTTCGCGGGAGCTCGTTCACTTGCCGGTCCATGTCGGTTTGCGTTTCTCGTTGAAGGCGGCCATGCCCTCGTGGGCATCCTGGCTCTGCGCCATGAGCGTGAGCTGCGATTCGGTGAAGGCGATCGCCTGCTCGAAGGACATCGATTCGATCGCGCGCAGCGCGTACTTGCCGCGGCGCAGGGCGGTCGGCGAGTTGCTCACCAGCAGGTCCAGCAGCTCGGCCAGTCGCGCGTCGAGGTCCGCCGCGGGCGCGACCTGGTTGATCAGCCCGATCGAGCGCGCCTCATCGGCACCGAATGTGCGACCGGTCAGCACGTACTCGCGCAGGATGCGCGCGCCGATCTGCTCCTTGAGCAGGCTCAGCACCTGGAAGGGAAACAGGCCGAGCCGGGCTTCCGGCAGGCCGAAACGCGCGTGGTCGGCGGCGATCGCGAGGTCGGTCATGCAGAGCAGACCCATGCCACCGGCCATGCAGGCGCCGTTGATGCGCGCGACGCTGGGCAAGGGGCAGTTGCGCGCCAGGCGCAGCAGGTTGGCGTAGGGCGCCGTCGGCTCGGCGACGTCGAACGCGAACGCCGTGCCGGGCTTGAGATCGCCGCCCGCACAGAAGGCCTTGTCGCCTTCGCCGGTCAGCACGATGGCGCGGACCTCGGGATCGGCCTGGGCACGCCGGAATCCCTCGGCGATGCCGTCGATGACCTCGCCGTTGATGGCGTTGCGCTGCTGCGGCCGGTCCAGCGTGATCCACTGCACCCGGTCCCGGCGTTCGATGCGTACGGCGCTCATGCCGGCTCCTTTTCGATGTGTGCGACGACACGGGCCGCGGCGATCTGCTCGCCCATCGTCGCATCGAGCAGCTTGAGCGTGCCCGCGACCGGCGCGGTATGGGTGTGCTCCATCTTCATGGCCTCGAGCGTGAAGACAGGCTGGCCAACATGCAGGCGGTCGCCCACCTGGGCGTGCACGGCGACGACGCGACCGTTCATCGACGCCCGGATGCGCCCGTCGCCGCCCGCGGGACCGGTCGCGGCCGCGGCCCGGCTGTGGTCCACGACCCGGTAATCCCGTCCGCGGAACTGCAGGTTCAGGTCGGTGGCGGCGAGCGCGAAGTCCACCCACTCACCGACGCCCCCGATCTCGATCCGCGCGCGCGATCCGTGTCGCGCGATCACCCGCGCGTCGAGGACCTGGTCGTCGAGGCAGACGGCGAACCGGTCGCCGGCACCCCGCTTCAGCTCGACCGCCCGCGTTTGGCCGTCGATCTCGATCCGAAGCGAGGCGTCGAAGCGAGGCGCGATGCCCGCCTCCGCGCGCGTGGCGTCCGCGGAGTGGAACAGCAGGGCGGCCACCGCGGTGGCATGACGGTCGTCGTCCGCGTTGCGTGCGAGCAGCGCGTCGAGATGAGCCGCGATGAAGCCGGTGGTCGCGCCGCCGGACGCGAACACCGGATGTCGCAGGCAGCGCGCGAGAAACGCGCGGTTGGTGGTGATGCCGAGCGCCACGGTGTCGTCGAGCACGCGGGCCAGGCGTCGCCGCGCCTCGTCGCGGCTGCGGCCATGGACGATCGCCTTGGCGATCATCGAGTCGTAGTAGGGCGCGACCTCGACGCCGGACTCCAGCGCATGCTCGACGCGACAATCCGCCGGCACCTGCCAGCGCGCCAGCCGTCCGCTCTGCGGCACGAAGCCCTGGTCGACGTCCTCGGCGCAGATGCGCACCTCGATGGCATGGCCCTCGAAGCGCACGTCCTCCTGTCCAAGGCCGAGCGGCTCTCCTGCGGCGACCCGCAGCTGCAGTTCGACCAGGTCCAGGCCGGTGATCGACTCGGTGACCGGGTGCTCGACCTGGAGACGGGTGTTCATCTCCATGAAGTAGTAGGCACCGTCCGCGTCGAGCAGGAACTCGAGTGTTCCGGCGCCTTCGTATCCGATGGCCAGCGCCGCTTTGACCGCGGTGGCGCCCATGCGCGCGCGCAGCTCCGCCGACACCGCGGGCGAGGGCGCTTCCTCGATCAGCTTCTGGTGACGCCGCTGGACCGAGCAGTCGCGCTCGCCCAGGTGCACCGCGTTGCCGTGGCGGTCGGCGAACACCTGGATCTCGATGTGCCGCGGGTCGACGAGGGCCTTTTCCAGCAACACGGTGCCGTCACCGAAGGCGCCCTGCGCTTCCGACTGCGCGCTGCGCAGCGCAGCGATGAATTCCTCGGCATGGCGGACCAGGCGCATGCCGCGGCCACCGCCGCCGGCCACCGCCTTGATCATCACCGGGTAGCCGATGCGGGCAGCCTCGTCGCGCAGGCCTGCTTCGTCCTGCCCGCCCTGGTAGCCCGGGATGCAGGGCACACCGGCGGCGATCATCAGCCGCTTGGCGCCGGCCTTGTTGCCCATGGCCAGGATCGCCTCGGGCGAGGGACCGATGAACACCAGCCCGGCATCGCGGCAGGCCTGCGCGAACGACTCCTTCTCGGCGAGGAAGCCGTAGCCCGGATGCACGGCGTCGGCACCGCTGCGCCGGGCGGCGTCGATGAGCGCATCGATGCGCAGGTAGGACTCCGAGGGCAGCGGCCCGCCGATGCAGATGGCCTGGTCGGCCTCGTGCACGTGGCGGCTGTCGGCATCGGCGGTCGAGTACACCGCGACTGTGCGATAGCCCAGGCGATGCGCGCTGCGCTGGATGCGCAGCGCGATCTCGCCCCGGTTGGCGATCAGGATCCTGCTGAAGGGTGTCGCAAGGCGGCTGCTCATGGACGTGCCACCGAGAACTGCATGCGATGGGGCTGGCGGCGCCGGCCGTCGCGGCACAGCGCCAGGGTCAGCGCCAGGATCGCGCGCGTGTCGCGCGGATCGATCACGCCGTCGTCGAGCACGTGCGCGCTGGTGGTGAAGACGTCCATCTGCCGGTCGAAGGTCTCGATGATCCTTTTCTCCATCGCCTCGAGCTTGTCGCGATCGACGGCGCCTTTGCGTGCCATCGCAGCCTCGTTGACGATGGTCATCGTGCGCGCCGCCTGCTCGCCGCCCATCACGGCGATCTTCGAGTTGGGCCAGGAGAACAGGAAGTCCGGTGCCAGTCCGCGTCCGCACATGCCGTAGTTGCCGGCGCCGAACGAGCCGCCGCACTGGATCGTGATCTGCGGCACCGTGGCGCTGGTGACGGCCTGGATCATCTTGGAGCCGTGCTTGATGATGCCGCCCTCCTCGTGCATGCGCCCCACCATGTAGCCGGTGATGTTCTGCAGGTAGATGAGCGGGATCTGCGCCTGGCAGCAGGCCTGGATGAAGTGGGTGGCCTTGGTGGCGCCGGCGCTGTCGATGGGCCCGTTGTTGGTGATGATGCCCACCGGCCCGCCGTGGACCGACGCATGTCCGCAGACCGTCTGCGCGCCGTAGCCGGGGCTGAACTCGAGGAAGTCGGAGTCGTCGACCAGGCGCGCGATCACCTCGCGCATGTCCACCGGTCGCCGGTAGTCGGCCGGCATCACCCCGAGCAGTTCCTCCGCGGCATAGCGCGGGGGCTTGAACGCCGGCTGCGCCGGCGCAGGCAGGGCATGGTCCCAGCGCAGCCGCGAGACGATGTCGCGCGCGATGCGGATCGCGTCGCGATCGTCTTCGGCGAGGTAGTCACCCAGACCGGAGATGCTGGTGTGCATCTCCGCGCCGCCGAGGTCTTCCTCGCCGGCGATCTCGCCGGTCGCGGCCTTGAGCAGCGGCGGACCTGCCAGGAAGGCGCGCGTGCGCTTGCGCACCATCACGATGTAGTCGGACAGGCCGGTCTGGTAGGCGCCACCCGCGGTGGAGGAGCCGTGCGTGACGGTCACCACCGGCAGTCCCGCGGCGGACAGGCGCGCCAGGTTGCAGAACAGCTGGCCGCCGCGGACGAACTCCTCGACCTTGTAGGCGAGCAGGTTGGCGCCGGCACTTTCGACGAGTTGAACGTAGGGAAGACGGTGGCGCAGCGCGAGCTCCTGCACCCGCAGCTGCTTGTCCAGGCCCTTGGGCTGCAGTGCACCGGCATCGATGCCGGAATCGTTGACCAACACCATGCAGCGCGTTCCCTCGATCTGGCCGACGCCCGCGATCACGCCGCCGCCGGGGATGCTGCGCTCGGCGTCCGCGACGTCCATGCAGTAGCCCGCCAGGGTGCTGAGCTCCAGGAAATCGGCGCCGGGATCGAGCAGCAGGGCCAGGCGCTCGCGCGGCAGCAGCTGTCCGCGCTTTTCGAAGCGGCCGCGGGCCGCCGCCGAGGCCGCGCGCGTGCGCTGCTCCAGTCCGCGCACACGCTCGAGCTGGGCGAGCGTCGCATCGCGATCGGCGAGGAAGGCATCGCTGCCGGTGGCGATGGAGGTTTCGAGGGCGGGCATCTCGTGAATGGATTCGGAAGCGCGATTTCAGGAAGGGAACACGACCGGTCCAGGCA
>CAMLNE010000168.1 GCA_946481265.1 uncultured Panacagrimonas sp.
TTTGCCTTGGCCGTTCCCGAACGGCCCGAGCGGCCCGATCGCGGATTCCAGCCGGCTGCGCGCAGGTCCTGCGCCGGCCGGCCGCGTGGATGTCTGCTTATCCCTGCAGCTGCACCGATGTGCGCAGCAGTTGCGCGCGATCGGCGCAGGGGCCGACCAGGATCTCGACTTCACCGGGCTCGAATACCGGTGTCAGGTCCAGCCCGGGGAAGCGCAGTTCGCGGGCGGGCAGCGAGAACTCGACCGTGCCGGCCTGGCCCGGCTCGAGGTGGATCTTCGCGAAGCGGCGCAGTTCGAGCAGTGGGCGGGCGACGCTGGCCAGCGTGTCGCGCGTGAACAGGAAGACCGTCTCCTCCGCTGCGCGCGCGCCCTCGTTGCTTACCCGGACCGTTACCCGCAGCGTCTGCGGCTCGGCCGGGTGGTCGGGTGCGACTTGCAGCGCCGACAGGCGCATGCAGCCGTAGCCCAGGCCATGGCCGAAGGGGTAGAGCGGATCGTTGGGGACGTCCAGGTACTTGCTGGTGTAGGAATCGGCCGGATTCATGGGGCGACCGCTCGGACGCTGGCCGTGGAAGATCGGCACCTGGCCCAGTGCGCGCGGCCATGTGATGGGCGTACGACCGCTCGGCGAGACGCGTCCGCCGAGCACGTCGGCGATCGCGTTGCCTGCTTCGCAACCAGGGAACCAGGCGGCGAGCAGGGCGTCGACGTTTTCGGCCAGCCAGGGAACCAGCAGCGGGCGTCCCGAGAACAGGATCGCGATGACCGGGATGCCGCGGCCGCGCGCGCGCGCAATCGCGGCCTGCGCCAGGGCCATCTGCGCACCGGGCAGACCAGGGCAGGCGCGGCTGGCGGCTTCGCCACTCATCGTCGCGCGCTCGCCCAGGCACAGGACCAGCGCGTCCGCACCGTCGCAGAGCGCGGCCGCGGCCGCGATGCCGGTTTCATCGGCGTCGTCGATGGCCACGCCCGCGGCGTGGCGGATCTCGATGCCGGGCAGTCCCGCACGCAGGCCGGCGAGCACGCTCACCGGGTCATCGGCTTCGCCGGCTGCCCACCACGGGCCGCGCATCTCGGCCGCGGCGTCGGCCAGCGGACCGAGCAGGCACAGGCGTCGCAGGTCCGGACGCAGCGGCAGGGCCTGCGCCTCGTTGCGCAGCATCACGATCGCCAGCGTGCCCGCTTCGCGCGCCAGCCGGCGACGCGCCACGATCGCCGCGGCGGGTTCGGGCGTGGCGCCGCGCCGGTAGGGATCGTCGAACAGGCCGAGCCGTTCCTTCAGGCGCAGCACGCGGCGCACGCTGGTGTCGATCTGCTGCATCGTCACCCGGCCGCGTTCGAGCGCGATCGGCAGCCCCTTGCGATAGGCGTCCGACATCATGTCGATGTCGACGCCGGCATCCAGGGCCAGCACCGCCGCATCGACCAGGTCGGCGGCGACGCCGTGGTGGATGAGTTCGCCGATCGCGTTGTAGTCGCTGATCAGCACGCCCTCGAAACCGAGCTTGCCGCGCAGATAGCCATCCAGCAGCGGCCGGTGCGCGGTCATGGGAATGCCGGCCAGATCGGTGAAGGCCGGCATGATGGCCGCCACACCGGCCGCGACCGCTGCCGCGAAGGGTGGCAGGTGCACCTCGTGCAGCGTGCGCTCGGAGATGTCGACCGAGGCGTAGTCGCGTCCGGCCGTCACCGGCCCGTAGGCGCAGAAGTGCTTGGCACAGGCGGCCAGCGCGTCCGGCGCGGCGAGATCGGCGGTCTGGAAGCCGCGCACCTTGGCTTGCGCCATCAGCTCGCCGAGCAGGGGGTCCTCGCCCGGACCTTCGGCGGTGCGGCCCCAGCGCGGATCGCGCGAGATGTCGAGCATCGGTGCAAAGGTCAGAGCCAGGCCATCCGCCGCGGCTTCGCGCGCCGCCTCGCGCGCGGTGCGCTCCCACAGGCCGGGATCGAAAACTGCGGCTTCCGCCAGGGGGATCGGAAACAAGCTGCGATGGCCATGGATGATGTCCAGGCCGATCAGCAGCGGAATGCCGAGCCGCGACTGTTCCACCGCGATGCGCTGCGCCTCGTGCACGGGGCCTGCGCCGATCATGTTGAGCAGGTTTCCCACGCTGCCATCGCGGATCGACCCGCTGGAATCACCCGCGACGATCGGCCCCGTCACGGCGTCGCTCGCCGCGGTCATGGTCAGCTGGCCGAGCTTTTCGACCAGGGTCATCTCCTGGATCAGGCGTTCGATCCGACTCATGGGATGCGGTCCTTCAACATGGCTTCGGAGCATGATAGGTCGGTGCCGGCAAATCGCCTTCGCGCCGAAACGAAGTCAGAATCGCGGCCGGGAAGGCATGCGCGGGCGGAGAGCAGGTGATGCAGGAAGAGCACGCTGGAGCGCTGCGGCCATCGGACGAGGTGGAGGACCCGGCCGCCCTGCTGCAGTGTTCCGACGAGGTCCTGATCGACCGCGTGCAGCGCACGACGTTCCGCTTTTTCTGGGAGGGCGCGCATCCGCAGAGCGGCCTGGCGCCCGACCGTCGTTCGCGCCGTGCAGCGCCGGCCGACGACCTGGTCGCGATCGGGGGCTCCGGGTTCGGCGTGATGGCGCTGATCGTCGCGGTGGAGCGCGGCTGGGTCTCGCGCGACGCCGCACTGGAACGGCTCGATCGCATGCTCGGCGTGCTGTGCCGCGCGACGCGCCACCACGGCGCATTCCCGCATTTCATGGACGGGCGCGACGGCCGCACCATTCCCTTCATCGAGAAGGACGACGGCGGCGACCTGGTGGAGACGGCGCTGCTGATGCAGGGCCTGCTGTGCGCGCGCGAGTACTTCGATCGCGACGATCCGCGCGAAGGCGCGGTCCGCAGTCGCATCACCGGACTGTGGGAGACGGTGGAGTGGGATTGGTATGCGCGCGGGCGCGAGGTGCTGTACTGGCACTGGAGCCCGCGGCACGGCTGGGCGATGAACCACGAGATCCACGGCTGGAACGAGTGCCTGAGCACCTACGCGCTGGCGGCCTCGGCACCACGGCATGCGATCGCGCCGCAGGTCTATCACCGCGGCTATGCCTCCGGTCCCGACTTCCGGAACGGCCAGCGCTACTACGGCATCGAACTGCCGCTCGGGCGGCCCTACGGCGGCCCCCTGTTCTTCGCCCACTACTCGTTCTGCGCGCTGGATCCGCGCGGCCTGAAGGATCGCTACGCGGACTACTGGGAGCTGTGCCGGCGCCAGGTGCAGATCCAGCACGCGCACTGCCTGGCCAATCCCGGCGGCTTTCGCGGCTACGGCGCGGCCTGCTGGGGCCTGACCGCCAGCGACGATCCCGACGGCTACAGCGCGCACGCGCCGGACAACGACAACGGCACGATCTCGCCGACGGCCGCACTGTCGAGCCTGCCGTACGCGCCGCACGAGGTGGTGCAGGCGCTGCGCGGCTTCCTGGCGCGCCATGGCGACAGGCTGTGGGGCCGGTTCGGCTTCATGGATGCGTTCTGCGAATCGCGCGACTGGGTTGCCGACACCTGGCTGGCGATCGACCAGGGCCCGATCGTGGTGATGATGGAGAACCATCGCAGCGGCCTGCTGTGGAACCTGTTCATGCGCGTGCCGGAGGTGCGCGACGGTCTGCGCCGCCTGGGTTTCACCAGCCCGCACCTGGGCGACGGGGCGCCCACTTGAGCGAGCCGCTCGAGGCCTGGATCGAGCGGCAGCTGTGCATTTCGGCGCAGGCGATGCTGCGCGGCATCTCGCCGGTGGAGCTGGTCAAGCAGCGACCCGGTTTCGGCCAGACCGTGGGCGCCGTGCATGGCGCGATCGTGGCCTCGCCGGTGCTCGCCGACTGGGATCCGGAACCGGATTACTTCTTCCACTGGTACCGCGATTCGGCCATCGTCGTCGACGCGCTGCGACTCCTGCACTGCGACGGACGACTCGGTGACGAGGCGATCGTGCATCTCGGCGATTTCGTGCGCTTCAGCCTGGACCTGAAGCGGCTCGATGGACGCGCGCTGCCACCGGCAGCCCTGCGTCGTGCCGGGGTCGCGCCGGACTTCCTGCGCTTCCTGCGTGGCGAGGACGAACTCGCCCAGGTCCACGGCGATGCGGTGCTGGCCGATACGCGGGTCAACCCGGACGGTTCGCTCGACACCTCGAAATGGGCGCGTCCGCAGTTCGACGGCGCGCCGCTGCGCGCGCTCGCGCTGCTGCGCTGGCTGCGCGATACGCCCCTCGACGCGGCCCTTGGCGAACCGCTCGCCCGGCTGCTGCGCGGTGATGTGGAGTTCACGCTCCGCCACTGGCACCAGCCCTGCGTCGACATCTGGGAGGAAGAGCACGGCCTGCACTACTACACCCTGCGCGTGTCGGCAGCCGCCCTGGAATCCGCGGCGGCCTGGTTGCGCTGCATCGGCGCGGAATCCGCGGCGCGCGACTGCACGGTGCAGGCGGCGGCCGCGCTGGGGCGGCTCGACGGCTTTTGGCTCGAGCAGGAGGGTCACTACCGCTCGCGACGGCTGGAATCGGGCGCGCGCTCGGCCAAGGAACTCGACATCGCGGTGATCTTCGCGGCCATCCATGTCGACGCCCAAAGCGGTGCGCATTCGGTGCGCGACCCGCGCATGCAGGCGACGCTGCGGCGTCTGGATGCGTTCTTCGGCGATGCCTACGCGATCAACCGCGGTCGTGACGCGGGCCCCGCGATGGGCCGCTATCCGGGTGATGTCTACCACTCCGGCGGCGCGTACTACTTCTCCACCCTGGCCGCCGCCGAGTTCTGCTTTCGTGCGGCCGCGGCGGGCGAGCCGCGCCGCGCGGACTGGTGCGCGCGTGGCGATGCCTACCTTTCGACGGTGCGCGAGTACACACCGGCCGACGGCGCGCTATCCGAGCAGTTCGACCAGCACGACGGCCGGCAGACCTCGGCGCGTCACCTGACCTGGAGCTATGCCGCCTTCATCTCCTGCGCCGCGGCGCGACGCCGGGCACGCGCCGCATCATGAGTGAGCCAGCCTCCGCCCCGGCCACCGCCGCGCACGCCGCCCCGGTGGTGCAGACCGGCCTGCTGCGCCAGCTGGTGTCGATCGGCAAGGCGCTGTACGCCTCCGCGGTGGGCCGGGCGCTGCTGCTGCTCGGCATCGGCATCGTCGTGGTGGTCGGTGCCACCACCTACGGGCAGCTGCGCCTGAACAGCTGGAACAAGGATTTCTTCGACGCCCTGTCGCGCCGCGACATGCGCGACTTCGTCTTCCAGCTCGGCGTCTTCTTCATCATCGCGGGCGTGCTGCTGGTGCTGAACGTGGGGCAGCGCTGGCTGGTCGAGACGCTCAAGCTGCGCCTGCGCGAGGGGCTGGTGCGCGATCTGGTCGGCCACTGGATGCTGCCGCGGCGGGCGTTCTGGCTGGCGCAGGCCGGCGCCATGGGCGTCAACCCCGACCAGCGCATGCACGATGACGCGCGCAATCTCTGCGACATGTCCGCCGACCTCAGCGTGGGCCTGCTCCAGGCTTCGATCCTGTTCGTCTCCTTCGCCGGCGTGCTGTGGGTGATTTCCGCCGACTTCAGCCTGCACATCGGCGGCCGGGACTACGCCGTGCCCGGCTTCATGGTGTGGGCCGCGGTGCTGTACGCGGCGCTCGGCTCGCTGCTCAGCTACTGGGTGGGACGCAGCCTGGTCGGCCGCAACGCCGAGCGCTACGAGCGCGAGGCCGACCTGCGGGTCTCGCTGGTGCGCGTCAACGAGCACCTCGACGGCATCTCGCTGGCCGGTGGCGAGGCCGACGAGCGCCGCCGCGTGGAGCGCCACCTCGACGACCTGCTCGAGGCCGCGCGCCGGCTGGTGCTGGGACTGACCCACCTGACCTGGGTCACCGCCGGCTTCGGCTGGATGACCACGGTGGCGCCGATCCTGGTGGCCGCGCCGCTCTACTTCTCCGGCAAGGTCTCGTTCGGCGGCCTGATGATGGCGGCCGCCGCGTTCACGCAGGCGCAGTCCTCGCTGCGCTGGTTCGTCGACAACTTCAGCATCCTGGCGGACTGGCGCGCCACCTTGCTGCGCGTCGCGAGCTTCCGCCAGGCGCTCACGACCGACCACGAGAGCAGGCACGACGCCACCCGCATCGAATACCGCAAGGGGTCGGCCGGGCGCCTGCAGATCGATTCGCTGCAGGTGGAGTCGCCGACCGGGCGCGACTGCCTGCAGGAGCGCTCGCTGGTCGTGGAGGCCGGCGAGCGGGTGCTGATCGTCGGTGCGCCGGGCACGGCCAAGACGCAGTTGTTCCGCGCGCTCGCGGGCCTGTCGCCCTGGGGCTCGGGCGTCATCCACCGGCCCGGCGACGAGCCGGTCTTCTACATGCCGCGCGGCACGCCCTATCTGCCACGGGGCACGCTGCGCGAGGTCCTGGCCTATCCGGCCAAGGCCACGGAATTCGACCCGTCCGCCTTCGTGCGGACCTTGTCCCGCCTGGGTCTGCAGCGGCTGGCACCGCTGCTCGACACCACGCGCCGCTGGGACCAGGAGCTGAGCCAGGATGAGCAGTTGACCCTGGCCTTTGCGCGCATCGTGCTGCAGGCGCCGCCCTGGGTGGTGATCGACGATGTGCTCGGAGCGCTCGACGAGGAAGGACTGCGCCGCGTGATCGACATCTTCGAGAAGGACCTGGTGAACACCGCGCTCGTCCACATCGGTCGTGCGGTGCAGGGGCGCGACCCGCTGTTCTCGCGCGTGGTGCACCTGGTACGGGCGGCGGATGCCGATGGCGCATCGCGCGACGCGCAGGACGAGGGCCGGTCATGAGCGTCGCCTGCTCCGCGCTGCGCATGCTGGCGCTGCTCCTGCTGCTCGCCACGACGGTGCCGGTCGGTGCACAGGGCTTCGAGTTCACGCCGCCGGCCGGCGTGGATGACCCGGGTGTGCCGGCGCTGATGCGCGACCTTGCCGAACGCATGCTGCCGGTCTATCAGGAGAAGGACCAGCAACGTTACCTGGCCAATCTCGCCGCGCTGCAGCTGGTCGCCGGCAATCCGGTTGCGGCGGGCGAGACGCGGCGCTCGCTGCAGGACCGACGCAAGGCAGCGGGCATGGGCAGCCCGCCGTCCTACGTCCTGTTCCACGAGCTGGTGGTGCACGCCCGCGAGGCCGAGGCCGCTGGACGCGCCGCCTTCGCCGATGCGCTGACGAGCGCCTTTCGTGAACGCGTGCGACAGCTGGGCGATCGCGAGGCGCATGCGCTGACCCGGCTGATGGCTACATCGCCGCAGGCCACGCGCGAGGCCTTGCAGTCGGCGTTCGACCGCGCGCGAGCACGTGGCAGCCTCGATACGGACGCCGCGATGACGCTGGTGTGGGACTACCTCTGGTTCGACGCCTATCGCCGTGTCGGCGCCACGGTGCCGGCGCTGGTCGCCGAGGAGAACGCGCGTCGCTACACCAGCGAGGAGAACCAGGTGGTCGAGTTCGGGCACGGCATCCAGATCGTGCTCAGCGTGGTGCGGCCGCGCCACGTCGACCGACCGTTGCCGGCGATCCTCGAGTTCGGCATCGATCCGGATCGGGCGCAGGCCTTTGCCAGTGCCGCGCACGGCTATGTCGGCGTGGTGGCCTGGACGCGCGGCAAGAAGCACAAGGACGGCCGCATCATCCCGTTCGAGCACGACGGCGCGGATGCGCAGCGGGTGATCGGGTGGATCGCCGAGCAGCCCTGGAGCGACCAGCGGGTGGCGATGTTCGGCGAGGGCTACAGCGGTTTCGCGGCCTGGGCTGCGCTGCGGCGGCCGCCCGCGGCGCTCAAGGCGATCGCCACCGCGGATGCGATGGCGCCGGGCATCGACTTCCCGATGGAGGGGCGGATCCTGCGCAACGCGGCCTATCGCTGGGCCACCGAACACACGCAGGGCCTGGTCGAGCCGGCCGGCGGACGCAGCGATGCGCAATGGCGGGCGCTCGATCTGGAGTGGTACCGCAGCGGCCGGCCGTATCGCGACCTGGACCGCATCGCCGGCGAACCCAACCGTGTCTTCCGTCGCTGGGTCGGCCACCCGAGCTACGACCGTTACTGGCAGAAGATGATCCCGCACGGAAAGCAGTTCGCCAACGTGGACATCCCGGTGCTGTCGATTTCCGGCTACTACGCCCAGGGTTCCATCGGCGCGCTGCATTACTTCGCCGAGCACACGCGCCGGGCGCCCACTGCCGATCACCGGCTGCTGCTCGGCCCCTGGGACGAGCGCGCGATCGAGGATCGCCCGGCGCGCCGGCTGGGCGGTTACGAGGTCGATGCGCCGGCACGCCTGGACCTGCATGAACTGCGCTTCGAATGGCTCGACCATGTGCTCGGGGGTGGCGCGATGCCGAAGGTGCTCGGTGACCGCGTCAACTACTGGATGATGGGCGCCGACACCTGGTACTCGGCGCCCAGCCTCGAGGCGATGGCCGGGCAACGCATGCGGCTGTACCTGCAGACCTCGGCGAGCCAGGCACCCCCACGGGCGCTGATGAAGGCGCCGAGTGCCGACAACGCCTTCTTCCGCCAGCACGTCGATCGCGCGGATCGTTCGGATCCGGGCCCGAGCGTGCCGCCGCCGGTGCGATCGCGCGATCTGGATCTGCGTCACGCGGTGAAGTACGTCAGCGAGCCGCTGGAGCGGCCGCTGGAGATCGGCGGGCTGCTCTCGGGGCAGCTCGACCTGCGGCCAAACCGGATGGACGTGGACCTCAACGTGTCGCTCTACGAGCAGTTGGCGGATGGCAGCTACCTGCTCTTGTTCGATCCCTACGAGTTCCGCGCGAGCTACGCGCAGGATCGCCGTCACCGGCACCTGCTGCGCGCGGGCGTGCGCCAGCAGCTGGCGTTTCACGTCGAGCAGCCGATGGGCCGTCGTCTGCAGGCGGGCAGTCGCGTGGTGCTGGTGCTCGGCGTCGACCAGCGCGCCGACCGCCAGATCAACTATGGCCTGGGCGATGACGTGAATGCCG
>CAMLNE010000169.1 GCA_946481265.1 uncultured Panacagrimonas sp.
CTTCCACAGCGCACTGAAGGACCTCGTGCGACGCCGGCTCGACGAGTCCGGCGGCAACTGGAACGAATTCGTGTTCGGCAAGGCGCAGGAGCTGATCACGGCGCAGGACATCGAGGCCATCGAGAAGAAGCTGCTGGCCACCGGCCACCGCTACACCGTCTCGGCCATGATCTCGCAGCGCGAACGGCCGGACGCCTACAAGCCCCTGGCCGGCAGCAGCGACCCCTCGACCTTCTCGTTCGAGCACCCCGAGGCGCGCACTGCGCCGCCGGATCCGCAGGGCCGCGAGGTGCGCGGTCAGGGCGACAACGTGGTGCAGAACGCGAAGAACACGATCGGCATCGCGCGCTATTTCCGCGACAACGATCCGGTCCTGCGCTGCCTCGACGAGGGCGTGCCACCCGACACCATCGCCATCATCGACGACAGCGGCGGCACGCTCACGGCGCCGATCCTGGAACAGTTCAAGGGCGTGATCTGCGCCGGCGGCACCGTGCGCTCACACCTGGGCATCCTGACCCGCGAATACAGCATTCCCTGCCTGATGAACGCCAAGATCAGCGGCATCCGCGAGGGCGACCGCGTGGAGATCGAGACGTCCGGACCGGCCAAGACAGGCGAGATGTACCAGCGCGGCGAAGAATGCGCCGTACGCGTGTGGAAGCTGCCCAAGCCGGACTGAACACCGACCGTCCGGTGCGGATCGCCAGATCCGTACCGTCGGTCGATCTCCCTTCATCACGCGTGTCTACCCGCGTGAATCCGCGTCAAGCAACTGGAACGATCGCATGAAGAAGATGGAACTGAGCTACGCGCAGCTTCTGGAAACCAACAACCTGCTGCAGAACCAGGGCGAGGAGACCTACTGGCTGTGCGTGACGCGCACCGTGCAGGAGTCCAAGCTCTTCCCGGTCTCCGCATACATCCTGCTGTCGTACATCAACGCGTTCTACCGCTACCCGACCCTGCTGCGGAAGATCGAGTCGCACATGCCGGCCGAGCGCATCGCCGATCGCGTGCGCAACGTCAGCGCCAAGATCGAGGTCATCGGCACCGCCTGGTGCCTGCCCAACTTCTATCTGCTGGGCCGCGAGCTGCTGATCAACATGGGCATGATCCGGCCGCAGGACGGGATCGAGGACGTGGCCTACGTGCTCGACTTCTGGAAGCGCTACCAGCTCTCCTTCCACCGCAACGAAGGCCATATCACCGCCAAGGAAGCCGGCCATCGCAACCAGATCTGTCCCGAGCGCAAGCTGCAGGTCTTCCACGCGGACATGTATCCCTGCGAGGCCGGCGATCCGCTGCATACCGCAGCCGGCAAGTTCATCGCCTCGGCCTCCCAGTACGGCTTCCTGGTTTCATGCGAAAGCCGTGTCTCGATGACGGCGCACGGCCCGTATCGGATCTCCGACAACGTCGAGATGCTCGTGCGCAGCTTCTACGATCTGTCGCAGAGCGATTACCCCTGGCTGGACGGCGTCGCCGACGACGTCCCGTACAGCTGCCTGACCGTCACCACCGCGGTGAAGGACACCCACTTCTACCTGGTGGACGATTGGGGCAGCTTCGAGGCCAAGCCCGATTACAAGGCCGAGAACGTCTGCGGCATCGGGCTCTACACCTCGGATCCGCTGACCGAGACCCACGTGCCCGTCGGCATGGGCAGCCGCGAGGAGCTGACCGCCAAGCTCGAGAGCCTGGCCGAGATGCTGCGCCAGGCCAACACCAAGCTTTGGAAGCGCCTGGCCAATTACACGCGCGACCAGCTGCTCGATGCCGGCGCACTGGTCTACTACTCGATCATCAAGGACCTGGCCCACTTTGCCGGCTGCTACGAGATCGACGACTGGATGCAGATCGACGAGCGCGCCCAGCGCTTCCGCAGCCTGCTCAACGACGAGTATTCCAACGAGGTTCTCGGCGCCATGCTGGTGCCGCTGACGCTGCCGAGCTCGCAGGTCCAGGACTACTTCATGATGGTCCATGGCAACCAGGCACGGCGCGTGTACACGCCGTTCCAGTACGCGCTGCTGGACAAGGGCGACTACGTCGGATCGGTCGGCGGACTGCGCCCCGGCAGCAGCACGCTGCCGCCGAAGGTCGACCGCTACCGCAGCTCGCAGGGCGTGATCAGCAACGCCGAGATGAACAAGCGCGTGCGCGCATTCACGCCGGCCGCCTGCTCGGAGAAATTCCGCGACCTCGACGAGACCTGGGTGAAATACCACTACGACACACCGCTGGCCGACGAGCTCTACCGCATCGAGCAGCAGTACTCGCGCAAGCTCAAGGGCAAGGGCGCAGGGCTGCGCCGCGCCGATATCGAGGCCTTGCGCGACAAGTAGGCGCCGTCACGTCCGGCAGGCCAGGACCCCACCGGGACCGAGTCGGAAGACGAAGATCCCGAGGCGCCCCGATGCGTGCCACCCGCGGGCGGCACGAAGGCGTCAGGCCTTGCGCGGCGCCGGCCTGACCGTGGCTTCGAACACCGTCAGCCCGCGGCCGTTCTCGACCGCATCGCGGTAGGCGCCGAGCAGCGGCTCCTCCATCGATTCGCCCGCATCCGGCGGCAAGGTCCCGGCACGGGTGATGTCGATCCCGATCCAGCCCTGCTGCGCGGCCGCGGCGGCGGCGCCGGCCAGGTCGTGCTCGCTGCCCGCGACCTGGCGCACGAAGATCAGCATCGGGTGGCATTCGCCGGCAGCGTACGGCGCGTCGGCCGTCGCCTCGGCGACGGCGCTGAACATGTGGATCTCGTGGTGGTCCGGCATCTCGGCAACTGGGGCTTCGGAAGGCGGCGGGCATCCTACGCCGGAGCGGGCCGCATCGGAATCCGCGCCGGGGTGCAGGTTGGCACCAATGCCGGAGCGAGCCACGCTGGCCGTACACTCCCGTCCAAAGTCGAACGCACGGGAAACGGGAGTCGCGATGGGAACCGCTGGTTGGGGGAAGCGCCACGTGGTGGTGCTGATGTGCTTCGCGGCTGCCTTCGTCTGCTACATCGACCGTGTCAACATCTCGATCGCGATCATCCCGATGGCCGAGCATTTCGGCTGGTCGCAGACCGAAAAGGGGTTCGTCCTCTCGTCCTTCTTCATCGGCTACATGCTCGGGCAGATCCCGTCCGGCTGGCTGTCCAACCGGGTGGGCGGTCGCTGGACACTGGGCGCCGCCCTGATCCTGTGGTCGGCATTCACGCTATTCACGCCCGTCGCGGCACTGGCCGGATTCTCCGCCCTGATCCTCTCGCGCATCGTCATGGGCATGGGCGAGGCGGCGACATTTCCCGCCACCTACAACCTCTTCAGCAAGTGGGTTCCGCGCTCGGAGCGGTCACGCGCGGTGGCCTTCACGCTCAGCGGCATTCCGATCGGAACCGTGCTGGGCCTGGCCGTCTCCGGCTACCTCGTCGCCGAACTCGGCTGGCAGAGCGTGTTCTACGTCTTCGGTGTGGTGGGCCTGGTGCTCGCCGTGTTCTGGTATGCGATCGTTCGCGACTCCCCCGCGCGCGATCCCCGCATGTCGCAGGCCGAGCGCGAGCAGATCGCCGCCGACCTGGACCGGGTCAGCGAGGAGCGCACGCCGCTGCCGGTCGGCAAGCTGATCCGCGCGATGCCGTTCTGGGCGCTGGTGGTCAACCACTTCTGCAGCAACTGGATCCTGTACGTCCTGCTGTCCTGGCTGCCGAGCTACTTCCGCGACGTGCAGGGAATGAACATCGCCAACGCCGGACTGGCGGCGGCCGCACCCTGGCTGAGCATGTTCGCCATGGCCAATCTCTCCGCCTGGGTGGCAGACCGCATGATCCGTGGCGGCACGTCGGTCTCGCTCGTTCGCAAGATCATGCAGTCCACCGGACTGCTCGGCTCCTCGGGCTTCCTGCTGCTGACACTTGGCGCCGACTCGCCCACCGAGGCGATCCTGCTGGTCTGCGGCGCACTGGGCGCGCTCGGCCTGACCTGGGCCGGCTACGCACCCAACCACCTGGAAATCGCGCCGCGCCACGCCGATATCCTGATGGGCGTGACCAACACGGCCGGCACCCTGCCCGGCATCATCGGCGTGGCCGTGTCCGGCTGGCTGCTCGATACCACCGGCTCCTATGTCTCGGTTTTCGTGCTGGCCGCCGGCATCACCTCGGTCGGCGCGCTGATCTGGATCGTGTTCCAGCGTTCGACGCCGATCTTCGACTGAGGACAGCGCGGCGCCCCGAGGCGCTCAGCTCTTCGACAGATGCGCCAGGTCGGCGCCGTGCTGCTCCCAGTTGCGGCCATCGAAGTCCTCGTATTCGATGGCCTCGAAGCTGGACGTGTCGACGCAGCGCAGGTTGATCGAGAAGCCGTCCGGGTTGGAGCGCGGCACGTAGTAGCTCTTGATGCCGCAGGTCCGGCAGAACAGGTGCCGCGCGGTACCGGTATTGAAACGATAGCTGGACAGCGCCGCCGGATCGCCGAGCAGGACGAAGTTCGCGGCCGGCACGATCAGGTGCAGGAACCCGGTCATGGCGCATACCGAGCAATTGCAGCGCTGCGCGAGAATGCGCGCCGGGGCCAGGAAGGTGAAGCGCACCGCGCCGCAGTGACAGCCGCCGCGGTGCTCGCGCAGGTCGGTCGGGTTCATGGAGCAGCCTTGTTCGCGATGGTCGGGACTTGCCGAAGTCAATAGAATGTAACAGTCGCCACGAAGGCCCCGGAACCCCGCGTCGGACCGCGATCTCGAGCATGCAGCTGCGCTTCACCAAGATGCACGGCACCGGCAATGACTTCGTCGTCATCGACGCGACGCGCGCGCGCTTCGCGCCCTCGCCCGGGCTGCTGCGCCGGCTCACGGACCGGCGTTTCGGCGTCGGCTGCGACCAGGTGCTGGTGATCGAGGCGCCCTCGCAGGCCGACGTGGACTTCGACTACCGCATCTTCAACGCGGATGGCAGCGAGGTCGGCCAGTGCGGCAACGGCTCGCGCTGCCTGGCGCGCTTCGTCGCCGACCAGGGCCTGTCCGGCAAGCGGCGCCTGCGCGTGCGCACCCGCACCTCCATCCTCGAGTTGGAGCGGCGCGACGACGGCCTGGTGACGGTCAACATGGGCGCGCCGCGCTTCGAGCCGCGCGACATCCCGCTGCGGGCCGCTGCGCGCCGGACGCACTACACGCTGGACATGGATGGTCAGCCCATCGAATTCGGCGCGGTCAGCATGGGCAACCCGCACCTGGTGATGGAAGTGGCGGACATTGACCGCGCGCCGGTGGCCACGCTCGGCCCCCTCCTGGAGGCGCACGCGGACTTCCCCGAGCGCGTGAATGTCGGCTTCCTGCAGGTCGTCTCGCGCGAGCAGGCGCGACTGCGCGTGTACGAGCGCGGCGCCGGCGAGACGCTCGCCTGCGGCAGCGGCGCCTGCGCGGCGGTCGCCGTCGGCCGCCTGTGGAACCGCCTGGACGAGCGGGTGCGGGTACAGGTGCGCGGCGGCGAACTGCTCATCGAGTGGCAGGGAGAAGGCCATCCGGTACGGATGACCGGCCCGGCAGAAACCGTTTTCAGGGGAGAACTGGAGTGGAACGAATGAGGCAACACGGCGCGATCGGGGATCGGACATGGGCGACGGCATGAGCGCCGCACCAGGGCCGGCCGCCGCCGAGACACCGCCCGGCGCCGATGCGGTGGCGGCCTACCTGCGCGCCAACCCGGACTTCCTGCTGCGCTTTCCCGAGCTGCTCGAGACCCTCGAGCTGCAGCACGCGAGCGGATCGGCGGTTTCGCTGATCGAGCGCCAGGTGGAGATCCTCAGGGGCCGCAGCCAGCGCCTGGAAGACCGGCTCGGCACCCTGCTGGAGGCCGCGCGTGACAACGAGCGCCGCGCCAGCAGCGTGCATCGGCTGGCGCGCGTGCTGATCCGCGCCCCGACGCTGGCCAGCGCCATTCTCGGCCTGCAGACCAGCATGCGCGAGGACTTCGGCATCGACGAGGTGTTCGTCGGCATCGTCGGCCCCCTGCTCAAGCACACCAACATCGACGGCCTGGTGCGCATCGAGATGGACGGCCCGATCGCGCGGTCCTTCGACAACTTCTTCCGCACCAAGCTGATCGAGTGCGGCCCGCTGACGGAGGCTCAGGCGCGCCTGCTGTTTCCGAAGGCCGCCGCATTGCCGCGCTCGGCGGCCGTCATCCCGCTGGAGAAGGAGAAGAATCTGGGCATGCTGGTGCTCGGGTCCGCGGACCCGGACCGCTTCCAGCCGAGACAGGGCCGGCTGTTCCTTGAAATGACGGCCGAACTGGTCGCCGCCGCGGTGCGCGCCAAGCTCGCGTGAACGATCGCGCGGCGCCGGGATTCGAGCAGGCGCTGGAGCGCTTCCTCGACCACCTGCGCTTCGAGCGACGCCTGTCCCCCGCCACGGTCGCCGGCCGTCGACGCGATCTGGAAAGCTTCCTGGCCTGGTGCGGCTCGGTCCTGATCGGGGACTTCGACCGCATCGACGCCGGGGCGGTGCGCAGCTACGCCGCTCGCCTGCGCCGGGACGGTCGGGACCCGGCCACCCTGGAACGCCACCTGTCGAGCCTGCGCTCCTGGTTCCGCTACGGGATCGAGCAGGGCTGGCTGGCCCACAACCCGGCCGCCGAGGTACAGGCCCCGCGCAAGCCTCGCCCCCTGCCCCGGACCCTCACCCGCGAACAGGCCCAGGTAGCGGTCGAGGCCCCGGCCACCGACCCGGGCGTGGAAGCCCGGCGCGACCGAGCCATCCTCGAACTGCTCTATTCGTCGGGGCTGCGCCGCGCCGAGCTGCTCGGGCTGTCGCACCTGGACTTCAGTGCGGACGGATCCGAGGTGCGTGTCACGGGCAAGGGCAGCAAGCAGCGCCTGGTGCCGGTCGGGCGCCCGGCCCGGGAGGCGATCGCCGAATGGCTGCGGGTACGGGCCAATCTGGCCGGAAAGGACGAGCCGGCCCTGTTCGTCGGCCGCAACGGCAAGCGCCTGTCCGCCAGCACCCTGGCCCATCGCCTGCATTGCTGGGCTCAGCGATCGGGCCTGGAGACCCGCCTGCATCCGCATCGCCTGCGCCACTCCTTCGCCACGCACTTGCTGGAAGAGAGCGGCGATCTGCGAGCGGTCCAGGAGTTGCTGGGCCATGCGCGACTTGCCACCACGCAGGTCTATACCCACGTCGACTTCCAGCGCCTCGCCCAGGTTTACGACACCGCCCACCCCCGGGCCCGGCGAAAAAAAATGACTTGAAGGATTCCGCTGGCGGTCCTAGGCTCCCGCGGTGTCCTGCACTTGTGCGGTGCGCAAAAAGCTGGATAATTTTTCGGCGTTCCGCGATCGCACACCTATACGCGGCGTAATTCGAACTTTCACTGGGAGTTAAACAATGCGTAACGTGTTCCTGGCCATGGGCCTTGCGTCTGTTCTGATCCTGTCGGCGTGCGGGAAGAAGGAAGAGGCCGCCCCGGCCGAACCGACGCCGGCTCCCGAAGCGGCTCCGATGGAATCCGCCCCCGCTCCCGAGGCGGCTCCGATGGAACCCGCTCCTGCCCCGGAAGCGGCCCCGATGGAAGAAGCCCCTGCCGAAGCGCCCCCCGCGCAGTAAGCATCGCGTTTCGAGCTGCATGGAGAGAGCCCCGTTCGCGGGGCTCTTTTTTTGGTTCCAGCCCGATGACATCGGCTCGATGAGCGCGAAAAAACAGCCGTCGCAGGAGAGCTGAAGAATCGAACCAGGGGGACGCTCCGAGCAGAAAAGGCGGGGAAGCGTCCCGCCCGTACACCCGCGACACGCCGGCGTGCGCGTGGTGGTGGGCCCTCCGGGACTTGAACCCGGAACCAACGAATTATGAGTTCGCTGCTCTGACCGGTTGAGCTAAGAGCCCCTGCTGGCAGGCTGGAATCCGCGTGATCGCGGATCGATGCAGGTGAATCGCGGCGCGAGTCTAGCCCGCATCTCCGGCGTCCGCTCTGCTGCCGTTCCCACCGGCGCGCGCGACGCCGTGCGGGCCACCTTCGCCTCGTACCGTTGCGCATCGCGTCCCCGCAATAACGCGACGCCTTGCCTCTGCAGACGCCGTGCAATCGCGCCGGCATTGCGCTTCGCGGCCACGGCGACACGCAGTCTGGTCAGACCGGTCATTCACGAGAGGAGATGTGACCACGAGTCTCGCGCGGCTTGGCCTGCGCCGAGGGCAGGCCTAACATCGCATCACTCGACACTGCGGGAAGGGCGGGCGGGTGCGGTTCCTACAACGACACAAGAAACCGGTCTCTCATCCGGAGGAGTTTGGAGATGCTGAAGACACTGGCTCGCGTGGGCGCCGCAGCCACAGGCCTGGCGATGCTCGCTCCAGCCCAGGCCATCAATTTCGATGTGGGTGACGCCCAATTCCAGTGGAATACCAAGCTGACCGCCGGCGCCGCATGGCGCATGGAGGGCCGCGACGTCGGCAAGATCGGCAAGCTCAACGTACCCGGCCAGCAGTACCTGTGCAGCAATCGCGGCGGCGACGCTGCGCTGGGCCCCTACGACGACGACTGCATCTCCCTGTTTGGCGACCCGGCACCCAACCTGCGACTGGTCAATGCCAGGGGCGGCTACTTCGCCGCGTTGATGGATGACGGCAATCTCAACTACGACAACGGCGACCTGGTCTCATCCATCTTCAAGATCAACACCCAGCTCACCGGCAGCTGGGGCGACTGGACGCTGAAGCTCAATTACGTCGGCTTCTACGACGAAACCAACTACAACCTCGACGTCACCCATACCAACACGCAATACCAGCCGGGTCGCGAACGGCGCGGCGACAGCGTGCAGGGCCGCTCGGGCCTGAAAGGCGAGTTTCGCGAGGCCTTCCTGCTGCGCAATTTCGATATCGGCGACCGCAGTTTCTCGATCGCGGTCGGCAACCAGCGCGTCCGCTGGGGTGAAGCCAACCTGCATCTGTTCAACACGCTCGACGCGATCAACCCGCTGGA